>JAVHPL010000080.1:0-17727 GCA_036170555.1 Sediminibacterium sp.
GGACTGTTCGTCCGTTAGCCAAAGAATTTAATTCTGTTTGAGGAATAGGGGGAATAGCGCACAACAGAATGGGGAAGAAAAAATGAACAGTTTCTATCCTGTTCATTTAACCCATTCCTCATTTAAAAATGATTTATTTATTTTCTAGCATCCTTGCTTCTGTACTGCAAGGCTCCCATAATTTATATCCACCTGAAATATTATGAACCTGTTCAAATCCATTTTGCATTAAAATACGCTGGGCTAAATATCCTCTTAATCCTATTTGACAATAAATATAAATTTGTTGATTTTCATCCATGGATTTTAATTGCTCACGTAAATCATCTACTGGAATATTTACAGATCCAGGAATATTGCCTGATGCATATTCATGCGGGGCTCTAACATCTATTAAAAGTGCCGTTGGATCAATTTCTGCGACTTTAGTCCATGGAACAACTTTTAGTTTTCCAGTAATCATATTTTCAGCAACAAAACCAGCCATGTTTACCGGATCTTTTGCAGATGAATATGGTGGAGCATACGCATGTTCAAATTCGGTTAATTCATAAATAGTACTTCCTCTTTGAATTACCGAAGACAATGAGTCTATTCGCTTATCTACTCCTTCAGTACCAACAACTTGTGCTCCCAATAATTTTCCATCTTTTGGTGAAAATGCAATTTGTATACTCATTTGCTCTGAACCAGGATAATACCCTGCATGAGAACCACTATGGGTTGTAGATACCAAATGTTCTATTCCTGCTGCAGTTAAGTGTTTGCTTGCTACTCCAGAAACAGCTACGGTAATATCAAATATTTTAACAATGGCGGTATTAATGGATCCATGATATGAATGCTTATTTCCAAATACCATATTATTGGCACAGATTCTTCCTTGTTTATTGGCTGGGCCTGCTAAATAAGTAGGCATTGAATTCATCGTAATAGGATTAATAAATTCAATGGCATCTCCAACAGCATATATATCTTCATTAGAAGTTTGCAAAAACTCATTTACCAATATACCTCTCCCCTTACCAATGGTTAATCCTGCTGCTACAGCTAGTTTTGTATCTGGTTTTACCCCAATGGATAATATTACAATATCTGCATCAATAGGTTCCTGATCTTTCATGTGAACTTTTAATCCTTGTTCATTTTTAGAAAATCCTGTTACTGCTGTATTTAACCTCAAGTCAACTCCTTTAGCACGAATATGTTGTTGAGCCATTGCGGCAATAGGATAATCTACTGGAGCCAACACTTGTTTCCCCATCTCTATAATGGTTACTTGCATGCCTAAATGATGCAAATTTTCTGCCATTTCTAACCCAATAAATCCTCCCCCAATTACTACTGCTTTTCCTTTTGAGAATTGACTAACATAAGCTTTAATTTTATCTGTATCCATTACATTTCTTAATGTAAAAATACCTTCACTATTAATACCTTCCAATGGAGGACGAATAGGTTCTGCACCAGGAGATAAAACTAGTTTATCATAGGGTTCTGTATAAATTTCATTGGTTACCAAATTCTTTACTTCAACTAATTTGTTGGTTGTATTGATAAACAATACTTCTGTTTGAACACGGGCTTCAATATTAAATCGTTGTTTAAATGAAGTGGCCGTTTGTACAAAAAGTTGATTTCGGTCTGTTATCACATCCCCAATATAATAGGGCAAGCCACAATTGGCATAGGATATATAACTACCCTTTTCGAACAATATAATACTGGCATGTTCGTCCATTCTTCTTAAACGAGCTGCTGTACTTGCCCCTCCGGCTACTCCACCTACGATTATGTATTTCATGGTAATTATTTATACTGCAAAGGAATACTATAACTAGTAGGAATAATGTAACAAAAGTAACTCCCAATTTTAACGTTTACTAAGAACTAATCGGCATAACATTTGTGTTATTAATTTAAAATGAAATGCTATGAAATATCCCCTGTTTATTGCTCTTATGCTCATTTTAACAATTGGTATAAAAAATGCAAAAGCTGAAAATCAAAAAGATAGCAGTTTAATTAAAAAAGTCTTGGTCTTAGAAAATAAATTAGCTGCTCAGCAAAAAGAAATTGATTTGCTAAAAACAAAAAATACAAAAGAAACCAAGTACACCATCAATAGAAAAGGATCTAAGCAATGGATGAAAAAAGAATAATAATGTAAATAAACTCTTTATTAGCCGCTGAAAATTTTCAGCGGTTTTTTTGCACTAAATAATGGCGTTGTTTTTGTACCTTTTGAATTCAACTTAACAAGAACCTTATGTATAAAAAACAGATTGGCTTTTTGATGCTCTTGACATTTATTTTTTTTAGTATTCAAATGCTTGGTCAACCATCCCCCACACAATACAGTAATTTAAAATGGAGAATGATTGGTCCTCATAGAGGTAGCCGCACAGTAGGTGCAGTAGGTATTCCACAGCAACCCAATGTTTTTTATATTGGTGTAAACAATGGTGGCGTTTGGAAATCTACCGATTTTGGTAGAATTTGGACACCCATTTTTGATGATCAATCTACTGGTTCAATTGGTGATATTGCCATAGCCCCTTCCAACCCTAATACCATTTATGTAGGCAGTGGAGAAGGACTTCAACGCCCCGATTTATCTGTGGGAAATGGTATGTATAAATCTATAGATGCAGGTAAAACATGGCAACATTTAGGATTATCCGATGGTCAACAAATTGGCGGCATTTCCATTGATCCCACCAATGAAAACAGGGTTTTTGTAGCAGTATTGGGGCATCCTTATGGGCCCAATACAGAGCGAGGTGTTTATAGAACTGTAGATGGAGGAAAATCTTGGGAAAAAGTATTGTATAAAGATGAAAATACGGGTGCTATACAAGTTACCATCGATCCCAATAATGCCAATATAATTTATGCCGATTTATGGGCTGGCCGTCAAGGTCCTTGGGAAAATGGCGCATGGAATGGTACAGAAAGTGGTTTGTTTAAATCAATAGATGGTGGCAATACCTGGAAAAAATTAACCATAGGTTTACCTACTGTTCCGCAAGGCTTAGGTAGAATTGGTTTTTGTATTGCCCCCAATGATTCAAACAGAATGTACGCTACTGTAGATGCTACTGGGGAAAATGGGGGTATCTATAGAAGTGATGATGCTGGTGAAACCTGGAAGAACATGAATTCAGACGGAAGATTATGGGGCAGAGGTGCAGACTTTGCAGAAATTAAAACCGATCCATTTAATGCTGATATAGTTTATAGTGCCAATGTGGTTGTTTGGAAATCGTTGGATGGCGGAAAAACCTGGAAAGACTTTAGAGGTGCCCCAGGGGGTGATGATTATCATCGAATTTGGATTAATCCAATCAACCCCAATATAATTTTACTTGCTTCAGATCAAGGTGCTATTATTACTGTAAACGGAGGTCAAACGTATTCATCTTGGTACAATCAACCAACAGCTCAATTTTATCATGTTAGTACAGATAATGCTTTCCCTTATAATGTGTATGGAGGTCAACAAGAAAGTGGTTCTGTAGGAATTGCATCAAGAGGAAATGATGGGCAAATTACGTTTAGAGAATGGCATCCTGTAGGTGCAGAAGAATATGCTTATGTTGCACCAGACCCATTGAACCCCAATATTATTTACGGTGGAAAAATTACACGTTTTGATAAATCAACGGGCCAGGTGCAAGATATTTCTCCAGAAGCAATCAGTAGTGGTAAATATCGGTTTGTTAGAACTGCCCCAGTGCTGTTTTCACCAATAGACCCTACTACCCTTTTTTATGCTGGTAATGTATTGTTTAAAACCAATACTGGCGGAAAATCTTGGAAAACTATCAGCCCTGATTTAACCCGAGAAACATACACTACCATTCCTGAAAGTGTGGGTATTTATACAACAGATGCAATGAAAACAATGCCTCGAAGAGGGGTGATATATACCGTTGCACCATCTCCTAAAAATGCAAAAATCATTTGGTGCGGAACCGATGATGGTTATATTCAAGTTACATACGATGAAGGTAAATCATGGAAAAATGTAACCCCTTCTGGTGTTACCGAATGGAGCAAAGTTTCTTTAATGGATGCAGGACATTTTGATGAGCAAACTGCTTACGCTGCAGTAAATAGAATTCGGTGTGATGATATGCGTCCGCATATTTACAAAACCAATGATGGAGGTAAAACCTGGAAAGAAATAGTAAATGGACTTCCCAATGACCCTATTAATGTAATAAAGGAAGATCCTGTAACCAAAGGATTATTATTTGCTGGATCTGAAAGATTTGTTTATGTATCCTTTGATGATGGAGCGCATTGGCAAAGTTTAAGACAGAATATGCCAGCCACTTCTATCAGAGACTTAGTTGTTAAAGACGATGATTTGGTAATAGGAACCCATGGTAGATCATTTTGGATTTTAGATAATATTACCCCATTAAGAGAATTAGCAAAACAAACAAAGAACCAAGTATTATATAAGCCTCAAACAGCTATCAGAGTAAGATGGAACATGAATACAGATACACCTTTACCTCCAGAAGAACCTGCTGGTCAAAACCCACCAGATGGGGCCATCATGGATTATTATTTAGCAGAACCTGCGGTTGGTATAGTTACCTTAGAAATTAAGGATGCTAAAGGAAAATTAGTGCGAAAATATAATAGTAATGATTCAACCATTGTAATTCCTGATGGGAATGTTCCATTATATTGGATAAGGCCTCAACAAATATTATCTACAGAAGCAGGCCATCATCGCTTTTTATGGGATATGCATTATACGCCATTGAGTGAAGTTCCCTCATTCCCAATTGCAGCTATTTATAAAAATACAGCCCCAATTAATACTTCACCATGGGTAATGCCAGGCATCTATACTGTAGTATTAACCATAAATGGCAAAGCATATTCTCAAAATTTTGCAGTTAAAATAGATCCTAGAGTTAAAACAGCTGTTAGTGATTTACAACAACAATTTAGTTTATCCATGAATTGTTATGAGCAGGCTATCAAAGCAAAAAAATACATTGATCTATTAAATACAGCTTCTGAAAAACAAGGGTTAGCTGCAGAAACAAAACAATCTATGAAAACCTTAGCAGGAACAATTGTTGGCCGTAGAAGAAGTAGTAATAATATGAATAGTTTTGGATCTATTAGTAGTTCTTTTCAAAGATTAATGGGTTTAATACAAGGCGCAGATATTGCACCAACTGATGCAATGATAGCATCTTTAAAAACATTGAATGCACAAATGCAAGTACTAGAAAAAAACTATTCTTTATTCATACAATACATAAATTAGCTCATTCAACAACAACCTCATAAGAACATTTTATTCCTATAAAAAATCCCGCTAGATAACTAGCGGGATTTTAGAATTAGTAATACCAAATAGAATTATTTAAAACTAGCATGCATTGCATCAAACTCTTTATATTTAGCTTCCAAATCATCAAATACTTTTGGATCCTTACCCCTAGCTTTATTCATTTTATAAGAATATAAATTAGCTAAAAAATCTACTGATTTATTAATAATACCCTTTTCTACATTGGTTCTAGGAGATTTATCTTTTAATATCGTATAGGTTTTATTTAACCAATCAATGGCTATATCTATATGATCTATGGCAATCTTATCTACTGCCTGGTTGTTCTTTTTAATTTCATCTGTTTGTGCTTTCATTTTTGCCATTAAAGCTGCTTTTTTCTTTGGATCTTTTTCAACAGGTTTGTTGGCATTAATTTGTTGTAAAGTTCTAATTCCCTCTGCATATTTATCATCTGCTTGGGTAAAATAGTTATAGTGTATAACAGCCACATTATATGCAGCAAGCGCATTGGAAGCATTTTTTGCAAATGCTTTTTTAAATGCTTCTACTCCTTTTAAATTGTATGCATCAAAAATAGAGCTGTCTGTTTCATTGTGATGCACATTTACAAAAACATCTCCAAATTGTAAGTACTGATTTTCGGTAAGTGTACCAGCCGCATCTCCCTTATCATAAAACGCGGTTTTTTCTGCAAGGCTAAAGTTTTGATCTATGTATTCTACTTCATAATCATCCCAGCTTTCTTTGGGAAATACTTCTTTACCCAATGCTAAAAAATGATCGAAATTGGTTTTATCTTTTTTCTTGATATAATAATCTGCTAAAAACTTATAAATATCTTGGAAATTCTCTCCAGTTGCTTTTGCTTCTGCTAAACGGGTATAATGTTTTGCTGCATCATCCATTTTTTGTGCATTCTGGTTGGCATAAGCTGCATACAAAATAGATGTTGTATCAAATGCTGCAGTAGAATTAGCCCATTTATTTTTAAAAATAAAATCACTGTAATAAGATGCCATTTCAAAATCCAAGGCTGCAGCAGGCCAAGTTTTAGTTTTAAAATCTTCCAACCCCCTGTTAAAAGAAGTTGAATACATATCAAAGAAACCTTCAGCACCCTTTTCTTTTACCATGGCCATGGTAGGATCTAATTCCATAAACTTTTTAAATGCATCATCTGCATCTTTTGCAATGGTTGGATACTTTGCTCTTAGTGCTTCATTTTTATTGATGGCAGCATAAATTTTAGATTTCCAATACCAAGTTTCAGCTTTACCCTGGGCTTTGGGGTCTACACTCATTTTATCTATTTCTACTTTTGCTTCTTCAGTTTTACCTAAAATTTGTAATGTACTTACTTTCTTGTAATCCTGCGCAATCGCAACATTTAATAGCACAATGCTGAAAAGAACGGAGAAAAAATACTTCATATGGGGTTTTTTAAAGTTGTTTAATTGGTTGGCTCTACTGTTTCATCAGCAGCATCCATTGAATCGTTATTGTTATCGTTAGTTAAATCGGTATCGGTTGTTGCTACTACAGAATCAGTTATTGCTGTACCATCAGATGTTTCGGTTGCATCCGTTATTTCTACAACTTCTTCATCAACCTGTTCTTCAATTTGAGAAATAGCTGCAATTTCATCTGTGTCATCTAACCGAATCAATTTAACACCTTGTGTTGCTCGGCCTGCTTCTCTGATATCTACAATTCCTGTTCTGATTGTGATCCCCGATTTACAAGTAATGATTAAATCTTCTACTTCTTTTACATATAGAATTCCTACAAGTCTTCCTGTTTTCTCCGTTACATTAATGGTTTTTACACCTTTACCACCTCTATTGGTAATTCTATAATCTTCAATTGCTGTTCTCTTTCCAAAACCTTTTTCACTTACTACCAAAATAGTGCGCTCGGTATCCTCTTTATTTACACAAATCATGCCTACTACTTCATCCGTATTGTCATCTACTTCAATTCCAGCAACTCCAATAGCCCCCCTTCCTGTAGAACGAACTTTTACTTCAGGAAAACGAATAGCCCTTCCACTTCTTACGGCCATCATAATTTCACTACTTCCATTGGTCATTCTGGCTTCTAATAATTCATCTCCTTCTACAATGGTAATAGCATTTACTCCATTGGCTCTTGGCCTACTAAAATCTTCCAGAGTTGTTTTCTTAATGATTCCTTTCTTGGTACAAAGTACTATATAGTGATTTTGAACAAAGTCTTTATCATTGATATTTTTAACATTAATGATCGCTTTTACTTTATCATCTCCCGGAATTTGTATCAGATTTTGTATAGCTCTTCCTTTACCTTGCTTCTCTCCTTCTGGAATTTCATATACACGCATCCAGAAACAACGCCCTTTTTCGGTGAAGAATAGAATGGTATCATGTGTAGACGCTACAAACAAATGTTCTACATAATCTTCTTCTCTGGTTTTTGAACCTACTGCACCACGGCCACCACGTTTTTGTTGACGATATTCCGTTGCAGATGTTCTTTTAATATAACCCAAATGTGAAATAGTAATTATTACGTCTTCATCTTCAATTAAATCTTCTATGCTCATTTCATCTGCTAAGTATTGAATTTCACTTTTACGCTCATCTCCAAACTTGGCTTTCACTTCTAATAATTCTGTTTTAATTAAATCGTAGCGTAATTGCTCGCTAGCCAATAATGCTTTTAAACCTTTGATGGTTTCTATTAATGAATTGAATTCATCAATAATTTTATCTCGCTCCATGCCAGTTAAACGCTGCAAACGTAATTCCAAGATAGCTTTTGCCTGAATATCAGACAAGCCTTCTTCTTGGCTATATAACTCATTGGTCAGATCAGAGAAAATAGATTGATTGAGGTACCATTTCTCTTCCTTACTTTTTTGGATTAAACTTTCCTTGGCTTCGTCTGGTGTTCTGCTAGCCCTTATCAACCTAATTACTTCATCTAAATGATCTAGGGCTTTTAAATATCCTTCTAATACATGCGCCCTTTCTTCTGCTTTACGTAATTCAAATTTAGCTCTACGAATTACTACTTCCATTCTAAATTCAATGAACTCACTGATTAAATCTCTTAGGTTCATGATTCTAGGACGCCCCTTGCTTAAAGCAACGTTATTTATGCCATAGCTAGTTTGTAACTCAGTATGTTTATATAACTGATTAATGACCACTTGCGCAACAGCATCTTTTTTTAGTTCTACTACAATACGAGTACCATCCTTATTACTTTGGTTTCCTACATCCGAAATACCATCTACTATTTTATCAATGGCTAATCGGCCAATCCTATCTGTAAGCACATCTCTACTTACTTGATAAGGCACTTCGGTTATAACAATCATTTCTCTACCATTGGCCTTGGATTCTACATTGCAACGACCTCTTACCACAACTCTTCCTCTACCAGTCATCAAAGCCTGCCTTACCCCTTCCATACCGTAAATAACCCCACCAGTAGGAAAATCGGGGGCTTTTACATAGTTCATTAAATCTTCTATGGAAATTTCTCTATTCTCTACATAAGCAACACAACCATCAATTACTTCACTTAAATTATGTGGCATCATATTGGTAGCCATTCCCACGGCTATACCAGATGAACCATTAATTAATAATTGGGGAATACGTGTTGGAAGTACTGTTGGCTCTTCTAATGAATCATCAAAGTTCAATTGAAAATCTACTGTTTCTTTTTCTATATCATCTAACATAGCTTCGGAAACACGTTGTAATCTTGCTTCTGTATAACGCATAGCAGCAGGAGGATCTCCATCTTGGTTACCAAAGTTTCCCTGACGGTCTACCAATGTATATCGCATAGTCCATTCCTGAGCCATACGAACCAATGTATCATAAATAGCACTATCTCCGTGCGGATGGTATTTACCCATTACCTCACCCACAATACGAGCTGATTTCTTAAATGGTTTGTTGCTGCTATTACCTAACTCACTCATGGCATACAATACCCTACGGTGTACAGGCTTAAAACCATCCCGTACATCTGGTAATGCTCTACCAACTATAACCGACATGGAATAGTCGATATAAGCGGTTTTCATCTGCTCCTCTATATTCACTTGTATTATGCGATCGTTATCGCTAGTTTGTTCTGGTATTTGATTCTCTTCCATGTATCTTTTCTCGTATAGAATTTAATTCTTTTAAGCGGTAAAGTATCCACTTAATTGTAGGTTTGCAAAGATAGCTTTTTTAACGCGGTAAACCCCCCATAAAATTGAGGTTTTTTATGGGTTTTATCCACAGGTGTGAAGACGTATAAAAGATTGATTTTCAAAGATTAACAACAATTGTTCTATATTTATTTACTTATATGACCACCACGAAACATATTTTACTTTTTGGAGCTGGTAAATCTGCCACTGTATTAATTGAATACCTAGGTAAAATTTGTTTGCAAAAACAATGGTCTTGCCTTATTGCAGATGCAGATGAACAGTTGCTCAAAATGAAAACGGCCAGTATGCCGCATTTGCAAGTACAATTAATTTTAATAGAAGCTGAAGATCAACGAAGAACATTGATTGCTGCAGCAGATGTGGTGATTTCTATGCTACCACCTGCATTACATATTTTGGTGGCAAAGGATTGCCTCCTATTGCGCAAGCATTTACTCACAGCCTCTTATATTGACCCTGCCATTCGTGTGTTAGAAAATGAAATTGAAGCTGCAGGGTTATTATTTTTAGGAGAAATGGGACTGGATCCTGGGATAGATCATATGAGTGCCATGAAGATCATCCATTCTATAAAGGAAAAAGGGGGCGAAATTCATTCTTTCAAATCGCATTGCGGAGGTTTAGTAGCTCAAGAGAGTGATACCAATCCATGGCATTATAAAATTAGCTGGAACCCAAGAAATATAGTGACTGCTGGCAAAGCCGGGGCAATTTATAAATTAATCAACAGCATTAAAAAAATTAATTACCAGCAAATATTTAAAGATTGTGAATTAGTAAAGATTGATGGAATTGGGGAATTGGCATTTTATCCCAATAGAGATTCACTCAGCTATATTCCATTGTATGGTTTAGAAACTGCTGAAACATTTATCCGAACAACATTGCGCTATCCTTCATTTTGTGCGGGATGGCAAAAAATAATTGAAGCTAGGTTAACCGATGATAATTTAATGATTGATACAGATCATTTGAGTTATGGTAGATTTTTGCGCGAGCAATTGGCCCAATATCATGTACAATTAGATACTCCTACATTAGAACAACAATTTGAAATGTTGGGGCTTTACAATAATCACAGCATCAATAAAGGAATACAATCTGCTGCTGCCATTTTACAAGATATTATTGAAGAACAATGGGTATTAGAACAACATGACAAAGACATGATTGTAATGTTACATGAAATAGACTATACCTTAAACAATTGCAAACATGGAATTAAAAGTTCATTGATTGTAAAAGGAGATGATTCATTGCGCACTGCCATGGCCAAAACAGTGGGGCTTCCACTAGGCATAGCTGCTACCCTATTATTAGAGAACAAAATTGACCTCAGCGGTTTACATATCCCCACCATACCTGCTATTTATTTGCCTGTATTAAACGAATTAGCCAATGAAGGAATTCAGTTTGAGGAAGTTGATGCGCATGCATAACTTTACCTTAATTTAAATATCTTTTGATGAACTTTTGGCTTATAAAATCGGAACCTTTTAAATATAGTTGGGATCAGTTTGTAAAAGAGGGTAACACTTTTTGGGATGGCGTAAGAAATTACCAGGCGCGCAATAATTTAAAAGCCATGAAAAAAGGCGACCTGGCTTTTTGGTATCATAGCAATGAAGGAATGGAAATTGTGGGCATTGCCAAAGTAGCCAAAGAATTTTATCAAGATCCTACCACCGAAGATCCTGCTTGGGTAGTGGTAGACTTTAAGCCTCATAAAAAATTAAAAAAAAATGTATCGTTGGCAATGGTAAAATCCGACCATCGGCTAGCGAATATGTCACTTGTTCGCATGGGCCGATTATCCGTTCAACCAGTAACTACAGAGGAATGGAATATTGTGATGGCCCTAGCTGAAACCAAATAATTCCAAACCCTAAGAATTTAAATTGCAACCCTAACAATATCTATACTATTCCGAACAATTGTTTTATATGAAAAAATTAGTGGTGTTAACCGGTGCGGGCATCAGTGCCGAAAGTGGATTAAAAACCTTTCGAGACAGCGATGGACTTTGGGAGGGATATGATGTGTATGAAGTAGCAACACCCCGAGGATGGAATAAAAATCCACAATTGGTATTGGACTTTTACAATATGCGGCGCAAAGATGTTGCGCAAGCCATTCCCAATAAAGCGCATATTATTTTAGCCGAATTAGAAACCCATTTTGATGTGCAAATCATTACCCAAAATATTGATGATTTACACGAAAGAGCAGGTAGCAGTGCTGTATTGCATTTGCATGGAGAAATTTTTAAAATGCGTAGTGTATTAGATCATCAGCATGCCAGCATTTATGATATTCGGAAGGATATGCATATAGGAGATCTAGCACCTGATGGAGGCCAATTAAGACCGCATATTGTATGGTTTGAAGAAGATGTGCCCATGATTCAAAAGGCTGCAGAAATAGTGGAAACGGCCGATATTTTTGTAATAATAGGTACTTCTTTGGTTGTATATCCGGCTGCAGGATTATTTAACTATGCCCCTCCCCTAATTCCAAAATATATTGTAGACAAAAATATACCTGCAACAAAAAATATATATAATTTAAAAGCCATTGAAGCCCCTGCTTCTGTAGGAATGGAAAAATTGAAATCTATTTTTCTAAACAGTTAATCTATTACCATTACTTGCACACTTTCATTCACCCCTATCTTACCTTTTCTCCTACTCAACCCATACAAATTCATTCAACTTAATATTCAAATTGAGCAATAACTGAATATCCTTATAACTTAAATATGCATTTCGTACCTTTGCAGCCTCAAAATTAAAAAAATGGCTTTACAAGCAGGCATCGTAGGACTACCCAATGTAGGAAAATCAACCTTATTCAACGCAGTTAGCAATAGTGCAAAGGCACAAGCAAGTAATTATCGCTTTTGTACCATCGAACCCAATGTTGGCTTGGTAAATGTACCAGATGAGCGCATAGATAAATTAGCAGAGTTGGTTTTACCAGTTAGAACTTTTCCAACTCAAATTGAAATTGTAGATATTGCTGGATTAGTAAAAGGCGCAAGTAAAGGTGAGGGATTGGGAAATAAATTCTTAGGAAATATTAAAGAAGTAGATGCCATTATTCACGTTATTCGTTGCTTTGAAGATGAAAATGTTTTGCGTGAAGAAGGGGCTATTAATCCCATCAGTGATAAGGAAATTATTGAAACTGAATTACAATTAAAAGACTTAGAAAGTGTAGAACGAAAAATGCAAAGAGTTGAAAAAATGGCTCGAGTAGGTAGTGATACCAAAGCAAAAGCAGAATTTGAAATTCTTCAACGATGTAAAGCTAGGCTTGAATCTGGTAAAAGTATTCATTCATTGGGCTTGAGCAAAGAAGATAATGCAGCCATTGCAGATTTATTTTTACTAACAGATAAACCTGTTTTATACGTTGCCAATGTAGATGAAGCATCAATGCATACAGGAAATGCTTTTTCAGATAAATTAAAAGCTGCCGTGGAAGCGGAAGGTGCAGAAGTAATTGTGATGTGTAATAATATAGAAGCCCAAATTGCTGAAATGGATAATGCAGAAGATAAGGAGATGTTCATGGAAGAATATAAAATGACCGAACCTGCATTGAACCGATTAATTCGCACAACATATAAATTATTGAAATTAGAAACCTATTTTACAGCAGGTGTTCAAGAAGTTCGTGCATGGACTATTCATCATGGTTGGAAAGCGCCACAGGCAGCCAGTGTAATACATACCGATTTTGAAAAAGGGTTTATTAAAGCGGAAGTAATTGCATACGAAGATTTTATAAAATACGGAAGCGAAGCAGCTTGCAGAGACAATGGTCGGTTGCGTATTGAAGGCAAAGAATATATTGTGAAAGATGGAGATGTAATGCATTTTCGCTTTAACGTTTAAATTTAAACAGATGAGTTTGCTTTCACTTTGGGAAAAAGAAACCTATTATGCCAATAGTGATATGGTAATTGTTGGGGGTGGTTTAATGGGCTTATGGACAGCTCTTGAATTAATTAAAGAAGCACCTTCCCTTAAAATAACCATTTTAGAAAAACATATTACTCCATTGGGTGCATCAACAAGAAATGCTGGTTTTGCTTGTTTTGGAAGTTTAACAGAACTCTTATCGGACGAAGCTAAAATGGGTACAGATGCTATGTTGCAGATTGTAACCATGCGTTTTAATGGCATTAAAAAAATCAAACGCACCATCAACCCAACTTCAATTGATTTAGATCCTTGTGGTGGATACGAACCATTACTGAACTATAGTGGAGCTTCTGTTTTAGATGATCAAATTCATTATATAAATGGACTACTAGCCCCTATCACGGGTGTTGCCAATTCATTTAAAAATGCTTCACAACAAATTGATTCCATTGGGTTAAAAAATATTGATCAATTAATTTACAACCCACTAGAAGCAGGTATTCACAGCGGCAAATTGGTGAATGCATTAACCAGGCTTGCCATCAGCAACAACATTCGCATATTAAATGGAGTTGAAATAACTGGATGGGATGAAAACAATCAAGGTGTTACACTGCATACCAACCACCCTTTTAATTTATCCGCAGGTAAATTGGTAGTATGTACCAATGGATTTACCAACACGCTCTTACCTCAATTAAATATTGAACCAGCACGTGGCCAAATTGTTTTAACCAAACCTATTGCAGGGTTAAAAACAAAGGGCACTTTTCATTTTGATGAAGGATTTTATTATTGGCGAAATATAGGTGACCGAATTTTATTGGGTGGAGCACGCAATGCAAATTTTGAAGCAGAAAGAACAACCGATTTAGCTGGTTCAGATTTTATTAGAAATTTACTAATTCATTTTTTGCAAAATCATATTGAAACAAATCAGCTAGTTGAAATAGAACAAAGCTGGAGTGGCATTATGGGTTTTACCCCCAATAAATTACCCATTTGCCAATTCGTTTCTCCTCGTGTTGTAGCAGCAATTGCTTGTAATGGAATAGGTGTTGCCCTAACTCCTATTATGGCAGAACAGGTTACCAATTTATTACTACAATAAGCAACCCAGTTCATGTTTTCTTGCTTAATTTTATGCCAATGTAAATTTATGAAATTCAAAATACTCCTATTTATTATTACATCAGGATTGCTATTTAGTTGCCAACAAAGTAATCCGCAGGACGAAGAGAAAGCTATTGTTTCTCCTCCTACTAATACACCAGCAGTATTCAACTACAGGGTTGTAAATATTTACCCACACGATACTGCTTCCTACACACAAGGCCTTATATGGCATAACAATCAACTTTATGAAGGAACAGGATTAAATGGAGAAAGTAAACTCATAATAACCAATTTAACGAACGGAAAGGCATTAAAAAAAATTGCTTTACCTAACAAGTATTTTGGAGAGGGAATTACCATCCTCAACAATAAAATATTTCAACTTACCTGGAGAGAACAGAAAGTTTTTGTTTATAACGTAAGCACATTAGAAAAAGAAAAAGAATTTGATTGGACTTTTGAAGGATGGGGCATTACTACCAATGGAACTCAATTAATTATTAGTACCGGAAGCAGCAATATATATTTTGTAAATCCTACAACATTCAACATAGAAAAAACATTGGGTATTTCAGATAACAATGGCTATGTTGGTAATTTAAATGAACTTGAATGGGTAGATGGTAAAATATACGCCAATATTTATATGACCAATTATATTGTTCAAATTAATCCAAGTACAGGCATAGTTGAGGGGAAAATAGACTTTTCGGATCTTTTACAAAAAACCAGTACACCCATTTATGAAAATATGGATGTATTAAATGGAATTGCTTACAATGCTAGTAAAAAATCCTTCTATATTACTGGAAAAAAATGGCCCTCTTTATTTGAAATAAAATTGAATTAATCTGTTTTTTTTTCAAATACATAAATTACTGAGCTACATTTTCGATGATCAAAAAGGGCATTTAAATTAGATAGTAGCCCCTGCCAACAGGCAGATAAAAGGTTGGGCTTTCCATTTTTATACAATTCACTAAGCATACTCACATAAAATGAATCGAACCACATAGGTTGTATTTTTACTAATCGGAAACCAAATTGTATAGCCATTTTTTCCATCGCTTTAGGAGAAAAATGATACAAATGCCTAGGTACATCATAAGCTGCCCAATAGGCACCGTAATTTTTTGCATCTAATGAGGTATAATTAGGAACTGCAATCACCAATTTTCCATTAAAAGCAATCAATCGGCTAAAATGATGCCAATACCCTTCTAAATCATGAACATGTTCTAACACATGCCATAAAGTAATGGCATGATAAGATTCATTCATCATTTCATTAATAGAACTAGGAATAGCCAACTGTAAAGCATAGTTTTTTTGAGCTTGCATTCTGGCGGTTTCATCTGGTTCAAGCCCAATTACCTCCCACCCTTTTTGTTGCATTTTATTAGCAAATGCGCCTGTGCCTGCACCAATATCTAATAAATTCCCTGTAGCTAATCCAGTTACCTTTTGTATTAAAGATGATTTAGTTCCCAGGGTGTAATTTCTTACTAAGTGATACAATTGGTTAATTATTCCCTCTTTGGTATCACTATGCGATACATAACTATTTGATTGATAATAAGGCTTTATTCCATGAATATCTGGTATGTCTTGAGTGAACCTAAATGAACAGGCATCACAATGCCAAATAGTAAATGACTCATTAGAAACCGTATAATCTTTTGCAGAAATTGCGGAATGAATATTTTCTGACTTACAAGCAGGGCAGTTATTGTGATGAATTAATTCAGCCATTCAATGTATAATTGTAAAAATAAAACCTAAACATAGTAAAATAATAAAGCCCCTACACCAATTAAAAATAAAATAAGTGCATATACCCACCAATTATCCGAGCTTCCATCTTGGGCGTCTTGGCCAAGTAATTCCCGAATATCTTCTTGTTCTTGATCGGTTAATTCTCTGTCATCCTCAGAAGTATATTCTTCTATTTTTTTAGAAATTTGAAAACCTGGTGTAGATAATTTTACTTGCGGCATCAATTCTTGTAGATTCTTTTCGGGGGTAAATAAAATATACCCATTCTCTTCTTTTCGTAAGTGACCAATTCCTGGCAAAACGGTACCCTGTGGCGTATTAACGGTTGACTTAATTTTATATAAATAGTCGTGAAAACTTCTAATGGCTACTACTTCATCAACGCCCATTTCCTCTGCTAAAAAATCAAAAAAGTATTTATCGGCATACGATGTTTGTTCCTGTTTAAACTGAATAGAAGGGGATGGAGCAAACAATAATCCATTATTTAAGTCTAATTGTGCGCCATTGGTTTCAATAAACAGATTACCCACATCAGGTATGCTCAATTTTCTATTAAGCACCAGGTATTTATGAAGGTATTGATACATGCGTAATTTCGTTTACTTAAACGAATATACAACTCCTGCCATTACATTAAAACCAAAAACAGGATATTGATTCCATCGTTGGTACATATTATTGAATAAATTATTCATTTGAAGCCATAAATTCAGGTTTTTTCTTACACTAAATGATCCGCCTACGTTCAAGTCAACTGCCGAAGCTAATCTACCCGAACGTGGAAAATCGTTCCTATAATTTGTTTTATAGAGGCACCCTTCATTATAGAAAATAGCCGCATTTACTTGTAAATCTTTAAGCGGTTTCCATAAAGCAGTTCCAGATACTTGGAATGGTACTAAACCCCATGGCTGTGAATTGGAAGATAATATATTGTATTGAGTGGCTGTAATTGCCCCCATTAATGAAAACATTTCTTGTACAGAATAAGTTAGTTCTCCATGAATTTTTACTGCTTCCACATCAGGCTCAAACGAAGTAATAAAATATCTGCCATCAATAGCATCATTCAAAAAAAGTGGTTGATTTTGTAATTTCAAAAACGAAACACGGGCATGGTATGAAAGATGATTTCCTGATATACCTTTTAACCCTACATATTGTTCTTTAATGCCGGTGTTGTCAATTTGGGTAAGCCCTCCAATCCAAGGATTGTATGCTACCAAAGAACGATATGAATTTTTATTAAAGTAGCCAACCCATCCTGCTTCCATCATTAATTGGGTATTTTTTAGTTTAGCTTCGATACTAATATCAGGTTGCATAGAATAGGTATCATTATTCCAAGATGGTTG
>JAVHPL010000081.1:0-3793 GCA_036170555.1 Sediminibacterium sp.
ATTTTTTAGCATCAATTTATTTTCAATTGGCTTATATGAAAAAATCCATCGCCAAAATTGGTACTTTTTGGACTACTTTGAAAGAAACCAAATTTAGAGATTCTCCCATACGTTTCCCTGGTTTAGATGGTGCAAAAGGTTTATTGGTTTTGATAGTTATATTAACACATTGCTTACCCAAGAGCACTTTTCTTTATTTTATGTATTTTTTCCACATGCCATTATTCATGGCAATCAGTGGATTTTTAGTTAAAATCTCTACTTTCAAAGATGGCTTCTCGGGTTATATTATCCGGATGTGGTCTAGGTTAATTATACCTTGGTGTATTGCTAGTATCATTTTTCTCCCTTTTCAATTAAATGGAAATGGTAATACTTATATAGAATTTTCTATTTTAATTTACCCCTATTATCATCTTTGGTACATACCCTCTCTTTTAATAGGGGCTTTTTTATGTTATAGTATTCTTAGGTGGAACGTTTCAGTATGGTTATTATTAATTGCTGCTGCAATATTTAGTATGGTTTGGTATAACTTATATAGAGATACCAATGTACCAATTAAACAATTGCCATTGTATTGGTTGGGAGACAAACGACTTTTTGCATACTTATTCTTTTTTATCCTTGGATTTAGTATCAGGAACAAGCTAATTCCCCTATCCTTCACCATTCAGCAAGTAATTGCCATCCTAAGTATCAGCTTTGCTGTAGTGGTATTTTTTGTGTTCAAGCATTATGGAAACTTAGCATTGGTATGGCCTTATATAATTTTCAATGCAGCTTTGGTAATATTTGTATTGGTATTTATAGCGCCCAATCAATGGCTTCAGCATAAACTGTTTTTATGGGTAAATACCAATTCATTAGGATTTTATCTCTTTCATCCATTGTTTCAAATAACCATATATGACTTTATTATAAAAGATAAAGAGCAGGTTAAAGTTACCCACTTAGAGTCGATGGGTATTTTTGCGATTGTTTTTATATTAACAGCCTTGCTTATTAAAGCATTGAAACAATTTAAAATCACAGATAAATTAATGCTAGGAAATATTAAATAATAGATTAGCGCAAGTATCCCAATATCTTTAACATACTCTGAGAGCTTTGTTCCTTAGCATAAACCCAGTCTATCAATTTTCCTGTTTTATCATATTCCACAATTACGTGTTTAGGAGATGGAATTAAACAATGCTTAATACCTCCATATCCACTTATTTGATCTTGATATGCACCAGTATGAAAAAACCCAACATAAAGAGGTTCTTTATTAGATTCTTCTTCTTTTTTATCTATAGATTTTAACTTCGGAAGAAAAACTTCATTAATATGTTCTTCAGAATCGTAATAATCGTGGCTATCACAGGTTATACCTCCTAAAACCACACGTTGATATTCATTATCCCATTTATTAATAGGCAACATCAAAAATTTTTCACCAATACCCCATGTATCTGGCAATGTAGTAATGAAAGATGAATCTATCATATACCAACACTCACGATCATTTTGAATTTTTTCACCAATTACACTATAAATATGTGCCATACTTTCTCCTACCGTAAAACTCCCAAATTCTGTATAAATATTGGGCATGGGCACTTTAGCTTTTTTACAAGACTTTTTAATATTACCTACTATTTCATTAATCATGAATTGGTAGTCATATTCAAAGCCCAATGAATGTTTAATAGGGAATCCACCTCCTATATTAATTGAATCTAATTCAGGACAAATTTTCTTTAATTGACAATATAAATTGATGATTTTATTTAATTCGCTCCAATAGTAAATATCATCTTTAATTCCTTTATTTAAAAAAATATGGAGCATTTTCAATTGAAACTTTTCTTCATACCCTTCAATTTCATCTACATAAAATTCTAAAATATCTTTTGCACGAATACCAAGTCGAGAGGTATAAAAAGGAAAATTGGGCTCTTCCTCTGCTGCTACTCTTATTCCTACAGAAAAAGGGGTTGAAGATTTTACACTTCGTTTATAGGCTTGTAATTCTTCTTTATTATCTAAAATAGGTACTACGTTCTTAAATCCAGAATTAATGAGTTTGGCAATTCTTGAAGTATAATTTTTTTGTTTATACCCATTACAAATGATAAATGTTTCTTTATTTATTTTTCTTCGCTGATATAAACGGTTGATAATTTCAATATCATAGGCATACGAGGTTTCTAAATGAATACCATTCTTAAGAGCCTCTTCAACTATAAAAGAAAAATGGGAACTTTTGGTACAATAACAATAAAAATATTGGCCCTCATATTTATGCTTTTTAAAAGCAGTGGCAAACATATTTTTTGCTTTATTTATCTGCATTCCAATTTTAGGCAAATAGGTTAGCTTTAAAGGCGTACCATATTTGTCTATTAATTTTTTGAGATCTACTTTGTTAAATTGTAAATATCCTTCATCACTTACATCAAAGCCTTCTTGGGGAAAGTGAAAGGTCTGGTTAACCAGCGAGGTATAGCTATTGTTCATTCCGGAGATTTCCTTTTATATTGTAAAAATAACCCTTGTATTTGATTGTAGAAATAAAAAAAAGCCGGACGCTGAAGCAACCGGCTTATAGAATAAATTTCCGCTAATTATTTTACTGAAACTACTAGGGCTTTAAAAGAAGCTGGCTCATTCATTGCCAAATCTGCCAATACTTTACGGTTAAGATCAATACCCTTTACACTTAACTTATTGATAAATTGACTGTAGGTCATTCCTTCCTCTCTAACTGCTGCATTGATACGCGCAATCCATAATTGGCGATATTCACGCTTTTTTAATTTACGACCCACATAACTGTAGGTAAGACCTTTTTCAACAATATTTTTGGCTACAGTATATACGTTTTTACGTTTACCATAAAACCCTTTTGCTTGATCTAGAATTTTTTTTCTCCTTGCTCTGGATGCAACTGCATTTTTTGAACGTGGCATACTAAAATGTTTTGAAGTTAGCTTGGCTAACGGTGATAAATAGTTTTAAAAAGCGGCAGATTAACCTTTAAGGCGTAATAAGCGTAATACAAAATCCTTGTTAGTGGCACTAACAATTCCTTTTTGTCTTAAAGCGCGCTTGCGTTTTTTAGATTTTTTGGTAAGGATGTGGCGTTTGAATGCTTTCTGGAAACTGATTTCTCCTGTTCCTGTAACTTTAAAACGCTTTTTAGCGCTAGAGTTTGTTTTAACTTTTGGCATTTGAATAATCTTCTTAAGATTATACCCTGCTGGCGGCTTCGAACAGACGAAGCACTTGTTATGGCCTTACGGGAAAATTTAGGATGGCAAAGGTAATACTTTGAATCATAAAAACAAAATAGTTGAAAGTAATGGCAAAGGAAAGACCAATACTTTCAACTATAACTTATAGATACATTATGATTTCTTTTTACCTGTTTTGGGAGTAAATATGGCAAACATTCTCTTTCCTTCTAATTTTGGCATACTTTCTAATGTGCCCGCTTCTGCCAATCTCTCGGCAAATTTCAACAAAAGTAATTGACCTCTGTCTTGAAACATGATGGCCCTTCCTTTAAACTGAACGTAGGCTTTAACCTTATTACCATCTTTCAAGAAATTTTCTGCATGTTTTGCTTTAAAGTTAAAATCATGATCATCTGTACTAGGCGTAAAACGAATCTCTTTGATTTCGCTCTGCTTAGAATTAGCTTTCATTTCCTTTTCCTTCTTCTTCTTTTCGTATAAGAACTTTTTGTAATCAATTACTTTACATACAGGAGGATCTGCTGTTGGAGAAATCTCCACTAAATCTA
>JAVHPL010000082.1:0-3788 GCA_036170555.1 Sediminibacterium sp.
AAAAATATATACACCACCTTGTAAAATGGTCCTTTGGCAGTATTGGTTTACCAATAAGGCTTACAACGAAGTGAAAAATATAAGTTTCTTTTGGAACTTGAAATTCTTAAAAATTACCGCTAACGTAAGAGTATTGCTGCAATACTTTTGTTAGCGGATGCCCTTTTTATTCGTCAAGTTGTTTGGTTACCATTTCAAATTTGGAGATTATGGTGTCTAATTTTGCTCTTTGCTTATTTATTTGCTTTGGTCTTAAATAGAACCAATTAAATAAAATCCATAAAAATGTAATTCCATAAGTAACTAGTCCCCAAATTGGTTTCATTCGGGAAGTATATTCAAACATGTATAACCCAATGCCCATTGAAAGTAAAACAAAATATAAATTCAACATAGTCGTTTCCATAAATTTTTGCTTGGCTTTAATGGCTAATAAATTTTTTAAATAATCACTATTACTTTGTGAGTTCCTATAACTTTTGAAAAGAGAATAGCTTTTGTTATAAGTTAATAAGAAAACCACTATTGCAAAAATGATTAAAATAATTCCAATTTTAGTTGTAAGTAATTGCGGTTGATAATATATCCAAATTAAAATGATAAATATTGAAGTTGCAATCAGTGAAATGTTTGTAAATACTAACTTTCTCAAATTGTATTGATTCATTTTTTTAATCTCAGCTATTAAATTTTCCAGATTGGGCGCAATGGATGTTTGCTTACCCCACAAGTATTTTAAATTAATATCATCGCTCATTTTTACTAAATTTTTGTGTTAACTTTTCTTTTATTCTGTGAATTTTCACTCGTATGTTAGCTTCTGATAATCCAACGATACTTGCTATTTCGGCTTGTTTTATATCTTCAAGTTCCAGTGAAATAATGATACGGTCAATTTCTGGAAGTTCAGCAATACATTTGTATAAAAACTGAATTTGAGGTTCAATATTATGTTGCTTCTCATCGAATAAATTTAAAGGCAATTCCGCTTTTGGGAAACGATTTTGTTTTTCAATTTGCCGCAAACAATTATTGGAAGCAATTCTAAAAATCCAGGTTCCTATGCTGGATTCATTTCTAAATTTAGGAAGTTGTTCCCAAACACTTATAAAGGTTTCCTGTGTTAGGTCTTGTGCAAGGGTATGATCGTTTACATAACCCATGCACAAGCGAAATATCTTTTGCCAATTCGTTTTATATATTTCTTCAAATACCTGCATTTATCGCTTCATTAATTTTAAGTTATAAGCAAGGCTAAATATAAAAACAAGAATAATACCTACTATAATATTTTTGGTTGCAATTCCTACTGCGGCACCAATTAGGATTCCTTGTTTAGTTGGGATAAAATAATTTAATTTTTTCATTGTATTAATTTAAAAAGTTATTCAATTGATTCAAATACCATTCTTTGTCGTCATACATTATAAAATGCAGTCCTTTGTTAGAATATTGTAAGTTGGCAGTTTTCAAGTTTTTATATTGTTCTTCTATTGCAGGTTTTACATTTTTAAAAGATTCTTCTAATAAAATCAGAGAAGGACATTTAATTGTTTTTATTTTTTCTCTCAAATCAATGTTTGAAAAATCGCAATACATTTCAGCAAATGTTCTTCTGTCGGATTTAACACTCCAACCCACAACTAATTCTTGCTTTGAAGTATCCGCAACAAGTCTTGGAATAGATATTTTTTGCATTTGATAAAATTGTTCATTCGTTGCCGAGGTCATTTGTTTAATCATTGCAGAACAGTCTGTTTTTTCCACAGTTTTAAAAGTTGGATTCATTAATGCTGGCAAACAAGGAAGGGCATCAACTATAATTATTTTTCCAATAAGTTCTGGATAGTCAGATGCAATAGCCAAAGCCAAGCCGCCGCCCAAACTGTGTCCAATTAAAATTGGTTTTTCAATTTTGTTTTCCTTAATATAGTCGGCAATATTAGTTTCCCAAATAGCGAATGTTGCATTTGATTGTGGTTTTACTCCTGCAAAACCAGCCATTGTCAAGGTGTAACAAGTAAAATCTTTTTCGTATACAGATTTTGTTTCGTTCCAAACTTCTCCTGAACTGGCAAAACCTGGAATAAAAATGATTGATTGTTTACCTTGTCCACTTATTTTTATATCAAATGGATACGACTTGTTTTGTCCAAAAAGATTTACACATAAAGCAGTAAATAAAAATACGGTAGAGAAGAATTTGATATTGTTCATTTTGTTTATTTTTTAGTTTGTTTCTCTTTTAGATACGAGCTTGTCTAAAATGTTACAGTCTTCTAAAAAATAACTTCAAAATGCCCTAAAATGTCTATTTGGTAGCTTGTTCCGCTGGGTTTCCGCTAACGTCCGTGGCTTTACGCTGGTTGGATATTCCGTGTTCCTACTTCAGGCTTGGCCACTAAAAACTCGATTAGCTAAAGCCAAATTACTAAAGCCCATTTGAAATACCAAAGCTGATAGGCCATTGCTGAAAGCCCAACTGGCGTAAAGCCTTTTGTTATGCGGCTGTATTACTGTATCTCGATATAGAAGCTAACTCAGATTTCAGTGAATGTTTCTCTTCTTCGATATCGAAGTCATCTTGTAAGCCTAGCCAAAACTTAGCTGAATTCCCGAAATATTTTGAGAATCTTAAAGCAGTATCTGCTGTAATTCTTCGATTACCTTTAATGATCGCAGAAATCCTTGTCTGGGGAATCCCTGTATCCTTACAGAGCCTATACGCGGAAATACTTAGAGGAATTAGAAATTCTTCTTGTAAAATTTCGCCAGGATGGATATTCTTTAGAGGTTTCATTTTTCGGCTTTTAGTGATAATCAATAATTTCAACTTCAGAAGAATTACCAGAATCCCATTTAAAAATGATTCGCCACTGGTCATTTATCCGAATTGAGTAAAAATCCTTTAGGTTACCCTTTAGTTTCTCCAACTTATTAGATGGTGGTATCTGTAAATCCATAAGATCCTGTGAGTTATTAAGCATTCTTAGCTTTCGCCTAGATATCTCCTGAATCAAATTTGGCATTTTCTTGACCCTTTCACCGTCCCAAATTTTCTGCGTATCCTTAGAACCAATAGAAAGAATCATACCTGTGAATTTAGATACTTACGCCAAAAGTAAGTATTTTTAGGAAATCAAGAAAATAATTTTATGCTGCTAACGGTTCAGGGCTTGGCGTTGTAGGGGAAATCAGGGAACGTCAGCCCAACCTTGCACTAAAGATAAATTGAAATACTAAACTTGAGCCTTTATTCTTCAGCCCCTATAACGCCAAACCGTTATCGGCAGGCCAATTAGAGTCTAGAACAAAGTTCATCTGGTGTCAAAACAAGTATCTCACACCCTTTAAAGTCTTTTACATTTCGAGTTACTATACAGTCGATTTTATCAATAGTAGTTGCGCAATAAATCTGTATAGAATCTTCAAAATCCTTTTGCTTTGATCTTAAACCTTTTGTAAGTACTTCTGTATCAACTGAAATTATTGTCATATACTCTATTAAGCCTAACAGAGTTTTTCGAAGAGAGCTATCATCTATAAACTTCTTTAATAAATAGTAAGTTGTTGCTATAGAATGAGATGAAGTAAAAAGTTTTACTTTTTTGTTCTCTGCTGCGCTGAAAATTTCAATAGCATATTTACTGAAGGGCTTTCGATCGGCTAAAAGATCCACCAGAATATTAGTGTCAACGAAAATTTTTTTCATAAATGTTTTTTCTCCAAATATTTTTGTAGCTCCTTCTTTTCATCGAAGTCCTTCGGTAATTTAACTGCACCTATTA
>JAVHPL010000083.1:0-3723 GCA_036170555.1 Sediminibacterium sp.
TGCTCTTGCTATTCTTCCGTTACCATCATCAAATGGGTGAATCGTTACAAACCATAAATGAGCTATCGCTGCTTTTAAAACAGGATCTATTTCCATTTTATTATTAAACCATTCTAAAAATTGCTTCATTTCTTTTTCCAAAACCATTGAATCTGGCGCTTCAAAGTGAACCCTTTCCTTACCAATCGGTCCTGAAACAACTTGCATCGGTCCTCTATCTCCTTTTCCCCAATTCCCTGTAGTTATTTTATACATTCCTGTTCTTCCAGTTGGAAATAATGCGGCATGCCAATTAAATAATCTTTCATCAGTAAGTGGTGTATCAAATTTTTGTGTTGTATCAATCATCATCTCTACTACTCCATCAACATTATGGCTGGAAGGAACAAGTTCTGCTACCTGCATCCCTAAACGTCTTGCAATGGATGATCGCACTTGCTCTGGATTCAATATTTCACCTTCTATTTCATTGGTTTTTAAAATATCTATCGTTAGGGTTTTGAGTATTGCTTCATCTCGCAATGAGAAACCTAGCGCATTCATTTTGCCCAGCAATAAGCCTTGGCGATGGCGAACATCTACCAAAATTTGGACTATTTTTTCCTGATCCCAATAAAATTTTGGCCAATTTGAATGCTTATAGATATAGCTCATACACTAATCTACGCAAATTATGCGTTAATTATGCCAAATTTACTACGCTTTTATTAAAAATAGGCTATTTAACGGGTTACATGCGTAGATTACCTTGCTTATTCTACGCTTTTTAATCTCATGCATTCACAGCTTTCATTCTCTGCTGCTTTCGCAGCATTCTTTCTCTGCTGCTTTCGCAAGCATTCTTTCTCTGCTGCTCTCGCAAGCATTCTTTCTCTACTGCTTTCGCAATCGTTCTTTCTCTTTCGCTGCTGAAAAATTCCTGCAATTATTTCATTCGGCTGCAATGAAAGAACTCGCCCCTATCGGGGCTCAAACAGCTTTCATTGCTGACGCCTCATTTCAACAATTGCTTTTCGGAATTTTTCAGAGGCTCTCTCGAAAGATCGCTTGCTAAGCAGCGTAATAGTTTCTTTTCCATTTTCTTAACGCCTCATTTCAACAATTGCTTTTCGGAATTTTTCAGAGGCTCGTAGTAAGCATGCTTGCAAAAGACCTACATGGCCATTTATAAGGTTTTATTAAGTTTTTTTAGAGTGTAAACACTTAAAGTAATTACAACGGCTCCAACTATTTTCAAAATAAAAATACCTAGGGCTACTTTAAAGGTAGTAAAATTACTACCCTTAAAGACCCTATAAAACAAATAGGGATGAAATCTAGTGAATTGCATAGGCTGATCAAAAAAAATGGATGGGAGCATATTAAAACTGAGGGAAGTCATTATATATACAAAGGGGAAATAGAAAGTACCTGGTACCATATCATGGCTCAAAAGAAATTGGAACTGGTTTGTGTAAGAAAATTATTAAAGAATTAGCATTATTAAATGCCTAAATATGAATACGATTAAAATTGTTATTGAAAAAACAAAAGACCAGTATACTGCTTACGCTGAAAATGTTGAGGGTATCTATGGAGGCGGTGATACTGTTGCAGAGGCTAAAGAATCTATTCTTGACGCATTAAGGCTTTTTAAAAAACACAATATAAAATCTTTACCAAAAATTCTTAGAGATAACTATACCCTTGTTTTTAAATTTGACACACAAAGTTTGTTGAATTACTATAAAGGCATCTTTACCAATGCTTCTTTTGAAAGAATCACAGGAATTCAACAAAAGCAAATTCAACATTATGCTAGTGGACTGAAAAAGCCTAGGCTTGCTCAGAAAAAGAAAATTGAAGCATCTCTACACCAATTGGCTAGTGAACTATTAGCAGTGGAACTATAAATGATTCACTATTAGCAAGATATTATGTAGGAATAAGCAATTTTGCAGCTTAATTGCCTATGACTTAGATTAACCTCCGCCTCCACCAAAAGTGCAGGTGTCGGTTAAAGTGCATTTGTTCTACTCCGCTTAATATTAGCTGCATACCTTTTTGTTTCAGCAACAAGAATTACCAAATTGCATTGGTGGGCATTTTACTGTACCATAACTACAAAACACACAACAGTCACCTTGGTTTGGTTTAAGTTGTGTTTTGCAATTTGTACATTCGTAAAAATATTGACAAGCGTCTGTAGGCATTATTTCTTCTTTGCTGTGACCGCAAACAGGGCAAGTAATTATTGATTGAAGTATAATGGTTTTTGTCATCTGTTATTTTTCCCTTCTATTTTTTCTTAAACAAACCTAAAAAAATATACTGAATAAACTCGTTGATATTTAGTAAAATGAAGTAAGGTACTATTTCAACATATCGTTTAAACAAGCGTTGGGGTTCCATTAGTAACCTGAAAAACCATTCCAGTCCTGCATTACGCATCCAATGTGGAGCTTGTTTAACTCTATCTGTATGAAAATCAAAAGCTGCTCCTACTGCAACAATAAAATGGGTTTGAGTGAATTTAGCTAGCCTAAATGCAAACTGTTCTTGTTTGGGGCAGCTCATACCAATCCAAACAATATTGGCTTGAGATTGAGTAATTGTATTGGCCAATTCTTGTAATTCAGCGTTGCTCATTGTTCTAAAGGGAGGGCAAAAAGTACCTACCACTTGGCTATTGCCAAATCGCTTGGCACAATTATCCTTCAACATATCCGCCACCCCCTCTTTGCCTCCACAAAAAAAATGTTTAATAGGTTTATGAGCAGTAGCAATGATCATCCCTTTAAAAAAATCAGGTCCATAACAGCGCTGAATATTTTTTGCTCCTTTTAATTTACCAATCCAAACAATGGGCATTCCATCGGGTAGATTACGCCAATACTGTTGTAATATTTTTTTGAACAATTCATCCTTATGCGCTTCTACCAAACCATGTGCCCCAGAAGCACTAATACAAAGGTTTTGTGGCAGGTATTCTTCCCCACATGCAGCAATGGTTTCTGATATGGCAGCATCTAAATTTTGATCATAAAAAGGAATTTCCAACACATTTACCATAATACAATAATACCTACAATTTATTAATTAATTGATAGTGAATATTTAATTATCAAAATTCTAATTGAGTGCTACAACAAAAAATTCCACTTATTACTTGAACTAATATTACAAAAAAAATTCACCTTATAACTTAAACTTATATTACAACAAAAAATTCCCTTTATTACTTAAACTTATATTACAACAAAAAATTCACCTTATTACTTGAACTTATATTACAACAAAAAATTCCACTTATTACTTAAACTTATATTACAACAAAAAATTCCACTTATTACTTGAACTTATATTACAACAAAAAATTCCCTTTATTACTTGAACTTATATTACAAAAAAAAATCCTTATTGAAATTCGTTAAAACTACTATGTGTATGGTATTTTTTTGCATAAGGTGTTAAAAAATCTTTGGGGAGATGAGCGGGATATAATATAAAATGCGGCTTACCAAAAAAATTAGCCAAGTGTGCGGAAAGACTGTCGGGGCAATAAATATAATTAGCTTGTAAAATGAGTTGCACTAATGTTTTAAAATTGTGGTATACAATAATATCAGATGAAAAAGCTGAATCATTTACTTCGCTATGAGTTTGTTGTTGATTATGTTGTTCTTGTTGATGTAGATTCTGTGGATGTAGATTCTGTGGATGCTGATCATTTCCTTGATCTTG
>JAVHPL010000084.1:0-3711 GCA_036170555.1 Sediminibacterium sp.
CTTCAATTTTATAAAATACTGATTTATCAGTATGCCTAATCTAAAAGCCCATATTTTGCAGCAAAAATAACGGCTTCCATTGAATTGTTAGCCCCTAATTTTTCTAGAAACCTTTGTCGGTGCGTATTTACAGTATGTACGCTAATTGATAGTTTATTAGATATTTCCTTACTTAAAAGGCCGTCTTTTACATGCTTTAAAATTTCTATTTCCCTTATTGTTAATTCTACCTGAACTGTTCGGGGAACTTCCATCGGGATGATTTTGCCAGTTCTGAAATTTACTAACTGACTTTTAATTTCCTTTAATTCTTCCTGATTTGGAGACACATCCACAATATTAAGCATAAGCCATATTTGACCGTATGAATCCAATTCCAATACCTGATACTGTTCAACCAATCGTACATATTGGTTTTGGACATTCAGCATCCGATATTCGGAAATTAGTTTATGATTAAACTTTTCATCGATAGAGAAATTGTTTAATATTTTTAAAACTGAAACCCCATTGATACTACATTTCAGAGCATCGTCAGGATGAATTTTACCGGCGAAAAATTGCTGCCCGAGTTCTTTATAATCGTTAAGCTCATAACCTAAAAGCACACCGAAATTCGAGGAATAGAAAACAACTTCCCGTTTGCATAAATCAAATATTCCTGTTCCAGAATTACCAATCTCAGACAGAGTTTGTAATACGGTTGTGTGTTTATCTATTACCGAATAATCTAAATTCCTTTCATTGAATTTAATTTGTGTTAGATATTTGAAAAATATTTCTTGGATATAGTTGTATTCAGTCATGTTATTTTTAACTTTTGTTTGTTAGTAACCAATTCTGCATTTATCATAACTCTAGCCAAACGACCATTACCGTCTAAGAAAGGGTGTACCTCGGAAACCACAAAAATTATTTGTTCTGCAAATGGAGTGGAATTCCCATTATAATCGCTTTAATAGCATAAAATTACCTATTTTTTCTACTATAAAACCTAATTCACCTTCCTTTGATACACTCCTACCGAATAATGATTGATTGTTGTAAGTTTTAATTGTTCGTTTTTTACACTGAGTTTTTTGTACTCTTTGAACTGATTTTTTTTATCGTAAAATCCTATAATGCAAGCCTGTGCAGTTGCTGCTTTGCGAATCTCTACTTTTGGTATAAAGCCTAAGTTAGGAATTACCAGTGTATCGGATTCTTCCAACTCTTTGTATTTCATCTTCAAGAGAAATTTAAAAGTTGATTTGGTTTCATAAATATTTGCTGCAAATTTCCAATTATTGGCATTGTTCACACCGTCTGCTACATCTATAGAATAACTTGCAATGGCTTGCTGATTTGGATTTTCCCTAACAAGTGACACAGAATTATTCGCTACTACAATTACCGTATCATTTTTTTCATTTTCTACACTTGCATTATTACACGCCACCATAGTCATTAGCATGATACAAATAAAAAATAATTTCATTCTCTTTAATTGTAAAGTACCCCTAAACAAATTAGATTGGCTTATTAAAATAAAATTGTTTAATTACATCTTTAAGTTCTTTATCGCTTATTGAAGCAGTTGCCGCCTTGTCGTAAATTGCAATAAGGTTTACAGTTATTTCTTTGCTTTCAATTAATAGTTCACCAATTATTGTGGTTTCTAATAATGAAATTATACGAGCACCTCCGCTTTTCCCTTTGCCTTTACTAGAAATTTTTACTCTAATTTTATATGCGTTGTGACCTAATGGAATACCATGTCTTGGATTATCCATTAATGTCTTTTCGAGGTCAATCAAATCATTTTTAAGCGATGGGTATTTCTTTAGGAGAGGCTTTGCCGCTATTGCAAAACTTTTAGCAATACGAATAGTTACAATCACTTCAAAAATTCTTTAAGGGTCTGTAATTTCCTGCCTCCCTTCCTAGACATTTTTACTTCACTAAGCCCTTTTTGAATACTTGTAAAAACATCCAACTTAGCTTGAAGTTTTTGATTACTAGAGTTTAATTCATCCCATATTTTTACAGGTACAAGCACTGAAGTTTTCTGACCAGATTCATCTACAAGGTATTTTAAAGATGCTCGCATAGCATATACTTTTCTTAAAATTAAGGAATAACATCAACCTAACTATATAAAAATGAAAATTAGGTATATACTCCTAATAGGATACTAACTTCAGCTACCTCTACTTATTTTTTTAAACGCTGCACCTAAAGATTCAATCATATCCGATGCTAGTAAAGATTCCATGGATTGATTTTGCAAAGCTATATCGGCTGCAAGCCCATGCAAGTATACAGCGATTATTGCTGCATGCTCAGGTAAATATTCTTGTGCTAGAAAAGCAGTGAGCATACCCGTTAACATATCGCCTGTTCCGCCCTTGGCCATTCCTGCATTTCCTGTGCTGCTATTGAACCAAGCTTTTCCATTTGCAGCAATCAACGTAAAATGACCTTTTACAATTACTACACATTCATATTGCAATGATGCCGCCAACGCTTTTTGCCATCGTTCAAAATCATTTTCTGATGGTCCAAACAATCTATCAAACTCTTTGGGGTGTGGGCTTAAAATACAACCATGCGGAATTTGCAATAACCATCCTCTATTGGCTGCGATGATATTTAATGCATCTGCATCTAGTACCATGGGCAATCTGGCGTCTTGTAAAATTGATCCCACCAAGGCTTGCATTGCTGCATCGGTTCCTATCCCAGATCCTACTCCCATTGCTTTATATATTCGCCAATCAACTGCCCATTCTGTTCTATCCAATACCATAGCTTCGGGTAATGCCGTATGCACTATAGCAGCAGATGCTGGAGGTATAGCAAGGGTTAGTAATCCTACACCCGATCTTAAGCAGGCTTTTGCCGCTAATAATGCGGCTCCCATTTTACCTTCACTGCCTGCAACTAACAAAGCATGCCCAAAAGTACCCTTATGCGAAAATGGTTTTCGAGGTTGCAAGAGAGCAGACACATAATCTTGGGTAATTAATTCAAACGGTATGGCTAAATTGGTTAAAATAGTTTCCAATAAATCAGTTGAATGTTCAGAGGCATCCTTTTGCTTGAATAACTCCCAGCTTTGCAACTGATTGATGGATGGGTATTTCATTTTTTCTATAATAAACCTTTTGCCAATAAATATTCGGCTATTTGCACTGCATTGGTAGCTGCTCCTTTGCGTAAGTTATCACTCACAATCCATATATTTAATGTATTGGCCTGTGTGTCATCTCTTCTTATTCTTCCTACAAATACCTCATCTTTTTCGTGCGCCCACAATGGCATTGGATAAATTTGATTATCCATATCATCTTGTACTATTATACCTGGTGCATTGGCCAAAATATTTTTCAATTCAGCTAAATCAAAATCATTGGCAAACTCTATGTTTACACTTTCACTATGCCCTCCAACTACGGGTATACGTACGGTTGTGGCTGTTACTCGTATACTTTCATCGCATAGAATTTTTTTGGTTTCCAATACCATCTTCATCTCTTCCTTGGTATATCCATTTTCTAAGAATACATCTATCTGTGGAATTACATTTAAATCTATTGGATATTTATAAGCCATTTCGCCCACTACGCCCTTGCGTTCATTAAATAATTGGTCTACTGCTTTTTTACCTGTTCCCGTAACACTTTGATAGGTGCTTACTACTACTCGTTTAATAGTATAGCGTTTATGCAA
>JAVHPL010000085.1:0-3704 GCA_036170555.1 Sediminibacterium sp.
TAAATGACAAGTATGGTAAAACAATATTTTCCGATAAACTTATTAAAGAATAAAAAATGACCAATAAAATACTTTGTATAGCATCTGTTATCCTATTAACCTTTCTTTTTTCATGCAGCAAATCGGGTGGAAGTTCCAGCACAACAACGCCACCAGTAACGGAAGAAAACATTGTTTTTTCAATTGATATAGATCCAGGTTCTACAATCTTTGCTGCATTAGGAGCATCACAGGATGTAAAGATTATAATCAGTTCTAAATTGCCCTCTGCCGGCGTTACCCTAGATTTACAAGTGCGCAAGGACCTTGATAATTCCCTTGTATCCAGCTCTACACTAACCAGCAATACTGCTGCATTTACGTCTACTATTACATCTCTTCCCGCTGGTACTGTATGTACAGCCACTTTTACCGTTACGTCAAAAACAAAACCTACTAACTCGGCTGTTAAATCATTCAAAATTGCCCGAAAATAACAATATCAAAATATATTGGTAAAATGATCGGGGGATTATTTGTACCATATATAAGGTTCGGAAATTTCTTGACCTTATATTTTTTATATGGCCTATGGCAAATAATATTGACTAAATTTATACCTGATCCGGTGAATGTATATTTTGGTTAATTCTACTTACATGAAAAAGAATCTTATCTTGTTTGCGTTGCTCTTTCAGTTTGCAGTACATGCCCAGACTAATTATTATCAGGAACGTTATCGTCCACAGTTTCATTTTTCTACACAAAAGAACTGGATAAACGATCCTAACGGGCTAGTATATCTCAATGGTGAATACCATCTATTTTACCAGCATAATCCATTTGGAAATAATTGGGGGCATATGAGTTGGGGACATGCAGTAAGTAAAGATTTATTAAGATGGAAACAATTGCCTGTAGCATTGAGAGAAGAAAATGGGCTCATGATGTTTTCGGGTTCGGTAGTATCCGATACTAAAAATAGAACCGGTTTTGGAAAGAAAAAAGAAGATGCACCATTGGTTGCCATTTATACTGCTCACGATAGTTCTTTACAAACGCAAAACTTAGCATATAGTTTAGACAATGGAAAGTCTTGGAATAAATATTCGGCTAATCCTGTTTTAGATTTACAAATGCGCGATTTTAGAGATCCAAATGTTTTTTGGCATGAACCTACCAAACGCTGGATTATGGCGGTTTCTATGCCAAATGAAAAAATCATTTCTTTTTATAGTTCTTTCAGTTTAAAACAATGGGCTTTTGAAAGTGATTTTGGTATGCAATCGGATACATCGGGGGTGTGGGAATGTCCTGATTTAATACAGGTACCCATTATGGGAGAACCAAAAAAACATAAATGGGTATTACTCGTTTCACAAAATTCAACCATGCAATATTTTGTTGGTGAATTTGATGGAGCAAAATTTTACAATGAAAATCCGTACAATAAAATATTGCGGCCCGATTATGGAACCGATTATTATGCGGCTGTTTCTTATAAAACTACCCCTGATAAAATACCAACAACTATTGGTTGGGTAAACAACTGGGGTTATGCTAATGAAATTCCTACTTCGCCTTGGAAAGGTGCCATGAGTTTACCTAGAAAATTGGCTGTAAAAAAAATGGGAAATGAATGGGTATTGGTACAACAACCCATCAATGCTATTAGGAGCTTACGATCAACCGCGCAGGTGTTAAAAAATAGTGCACCGGTGAAATACAGGTATATCGCGCCGTTCAAAGGACAGTGCTTTGAAATGGAATTAGATTTACGTCCTTCAACCACCAGCATTAGCGGAGTAAAAATTGCGGTAGGGGCAAATCATTATTTTACCATTGGCTATGATGCAGCAATTGAGCAATTGTTTATTGATAGAACCAATACACCAGGTAGTTTTAGCAAACAGTATCCTTATTTTAATAAAAAGAATGCGTATTTAAAAACAGCTAATGAAGTGGTACATCTGAATATATTTTTCGATAAAAGTATAATAGAAGTATATGCCAATAATGGCGAACTAGTGTTTACATCACAAATATTTCCAGATGAAAAAGATACAGGGATAGAATTTTTTAGTGATGGAAATATTACGGTGTTTGAAAATGTTTGGTTTTGGCCAATGAAATCTATCTGGAAATAAAGTGCATCTTTGTAAATTGAAAAACAGTATTTATGAGCTTTAGAAATTTTAAAATGGTGAGTTATGTGGTGTATGGCCGCGGAAGTTTTAATCAATTAGATGAAATTTTAGCACCTCAGCGAAAGGGAGATGCACCTATGATATTTTTAGTAGATCATTTTTTTGATGGTAAGCCATTATTATCAAGAATTCCATTGAGGGGTAAAGACAAAGTAATTTTAGCAGATGTTACCTATGAGCCTAAAACAACGCAGGTAGATGCATTAGCAAAATTACTCAAAGAAGAATTTGGAACCATCAGTGGCGTAATAGGAATTGGCGGAGGTTCAACAATGGATTTGGCGAAAGCGGTTTCTTTGATGATGACCAATGATGGTTCATCGGCCGATTATCAAGGATGGGATTTGGTTCAACAGCCAGGTGTATATAAAGCAGGCATACCAACATTAAGTGGAACTGGCGCAGAAGTTAGTAGAACAACTGTGCTTACAGGACCTACCAGAAAACTGGGAATGAATTCAGATTTTACCCCATTTGATCAAATAGTATTAGATCCCGAATTAACCAAAGACGTACCAACTAATCAGCGCTTCTATACAGGAATGGATTGTTATATTCATTGCATAGAAAGTTTAGAAGGAACCTATTTAAATGAATTCAGTAAAAGCTATGGATCAAAAGCTTTGGATCTGTGTCAAAAAATATTTGTTCAAAAAAATGCTTGGGATGAAGAATGTGATGATCAACTAATGATGGCTTCTTATGCTGGTGGAATGAGTATTGCTTATTCACAAGTGGGTGTGGCACATGCGGTAAGTTATGGATTAAGTTATTTATTGGGAACCAAACATGGCCTAGGAAATTGTATTGTAATGAATCACTTAGAAGATTATTATCCCGCAGGTGTGAAAGAATTTAAATATATGGTAGAGAAGAACCAAATAGAAATTCCGCAGGGTATTTGTAAGAATCTTACCGAAGATCAATTTGATACCATGATTGGCGTATCCTTGGGTATGAAGCCTTTATGGGAAAATGCTTTGGGCAAGGACTGGGAAAAAATAATGACCCGCGAAAAGCTGAGAGCCCTATTTGACAAATTATAACCTTGATATGCAATAAGTATTGATACGTTATAAAAGTGAAGCGCTATAATAATTTAGCAGCTTTAATTAAATCTTCAGGGGTATCAATTTCAATACCCATATAAGTTGTAACCACCATTTTAAGCGATACGCCATATTCTAAATAACGCAGGCACTCTATTTTTTCAGCAGCTTCTAACGGCGTGATTGGCCAAGCAGTAAAATTGAGTAAAGCTTCTTTGCGAAAAGCATACACACCAATATGTTCATAATATTGTATGCTGATACTTTTATCTCTAGGATAAGGAATTACACTACGCGAAAAAAACAAGGCATTCATGTTGCGGCCCACAGCAACTTTTACATAATTTGGATCATCAATCAAGGTTTGATCTTTTAATTCTTGCATTAAAGAAGCTACTTGAACAGTTGGATTATTAAAAGTAGCCAGCAATTTTTCTAGCGGTTCTTTTTGAACAAAAGGTTCATCGCC
>JAVHPL010000086.1:0-3553 GCA_036170555.1 Sediminibacterium sp.
CCGAAAGCAGAAACCGGATTCGTTTTTTTCATGAATGGCGCCCCCATGTGCAAACCGATCACCATGAACAAGGCACCAATGCCACTCATTATTTTGACCCAGGAAAATACAGTAGCAATAATCCTGTTGTACCAGATTATTTATACAATACCATCTACCCTAAATATGCTAGCTATTTTGCCGAAGCCATGAACAAAATAGGTTCTATGTATTTTACTAAAGAAGCTTTTGATAAACTATATCCAGGTTATGGTAGTAGTTATATAAATTTTTATGGAGGTGCAGGATTTTTATTTGAGCAAGCAAGTAGCCGTGGCCATTTACAAGAAACCACCACCATCCCACTCAGCTTTGCTTTTACTATTCGCAATCATTTTACCATGTCAATGGCATTGATTCGTGCATCCATTGCCGAAAAAAAATCCTTACTAACACTCAGAAAAGCATTTTATAAAGCAGCCGCAGATCAAGCTAAAAAAAGTATCATAAAATCTTATCTTTTTGGCGATGAAAAAGATGAAACCAGAAACAGGGCGTTTTTGAGTATGTTACTGATGCATCAAATAGAAGTATATGAAAACAATCAAACTGTAATGGCTGAGGGTAAAAAATTTATTGCGGGAAAATCTTATTATGTTCCTATTGAACAGGTCAACTATATTATGGTTAAATCTATTTTTGAAAAAGCAATACCATATACAGACAGCACTTTTTATGATGCTTCCACTTGGAGTTTAATTCATGCGTATGGCTTGCCTTATGCCGAAATGAAAACTGCTGTTAGCAAAGGAAAACAGCTAAATAGTTTGCCATTAAGAAATTTGCCCACAGTTCAAAAAAGTAATTACGCATATGCTTTTGAATTAAATGATTATAATGCACATGAAGCCATAAATCTTTTACAGAAAGGAGGCGCCATTGTGCAAACTGCCTTTAAACCTTTTACGGTTGAAGTAAACGGGCAAGCAAAAAAATTTGGTTATGGAAGCATCTCCATTCCAGTAAATAGCCAATTCATTTCCGCAGACTCCCTTTTTAAATTGGTAGGCAAGGTAAGCCAGCAATCATCTGTAGCAATTGATGCATTAAACACTGGCTATAGTTTGGAAGGAATAGATCTTGGAAGCGGATTATTAAAAACCGTTATACCAGTAAAAGCAGCCATGCTTATAGGTACAGGAGTAGCAGCAACAGAGGCTGGAGAAATTTGGCATTTATTAGATGAACGTGTACAAATGCCCATTACCAAAATAGATCTTCTTACCTTAAATAGAGTAAAGCTAAACCGATACAATACACTAATTATGGTATCGGGAAACTATGCCTTAATAGACAAAGAAAATATAGAGAAAATAAAAGCATGGGTACAAAATGGAGGCACTCTGATTACTATAAAATCTGCAACAAACTGGGCAATAAATCAAGGGATCAGCAAGGAAAAAATACTACCTATTGTTGATTCTGTAAAAACAACAGAAATGAGTAGACTTAATTTTGATATTGCTGCCAATAACGAAGGGTCCAAAGGATTGGGGGGATCTATATTTTCTGTAGACTTAGATACTACACACCCTATTGGATTTGGCTTTTCTAACAGAATGATATCTGTGTATAGAAATGCACAAACATACTTAGCTCCTAGTATCAACCCGTATAGCACTGTTGCTCAGTATACCAATAATCCACTAATTGGGGGATACCTTCATCCAATATCAGCTAAAAAAATAAAGAATACGGCCGCCATTGTAGTTTCTCAACAGGGTGAAGGAAGAGTAATACTTTTTACAGATGACCCTAATTTTAGAGGTACTTGGTATGGCACCAATAAATTATTCTTAAATGCATTATTCTTTGGAAACTTAATAAATATACCACCAGTAAATTAAACATAATTAGCTATACATTTCTGTTCTAAGCTCTTTTACCCTTGCATCTTCCATGTATTCATCAAAGGTCATGAGACGATCAATGATACCAGTTGGAGTTAGTTCTATAATTCTATTGGCAACTGTTTGCATAAATGTATGGTCATGAGAAGTTATTAAAACAATACCTGGAAAGGTTTGACAACCTTCATTAAAACTTTGTATACTTTCCAAATCAAGGTGGTTAGTTGGTTGATCTAATATCACTACATTCGGATTTTGTAACATCATTCTGCTAACCATACAACGCACTTTCTCTCCACCACTTAACACGTTTGTTTTCTTTTGTATATCATCTCCACTAAATAACATCTTACCCAAGAATCCCCTTAAAAAAGGTTCATCTGCATCAGTAACATGCGATGGAACATATTGTCTTAGCCAGTCCATCAGTGAAAGTCCTTCTGTAAAAAATGCATTATTTTCTTGAGGTAAATACGCTTTTGTAATGGTAGTGCCCCATTCATATTTTCCTCCATCTGCTTTGGCATTTTCCGAAATAATTTCAAAGAATGAAGTAACTGCTAACGGATCCTTACTTAAGAAAGCAATTTTCTCTCCCTTATTAATACTAAAGGTTACTTTGCTAAAAAGGGATCTACCATCAACCGATTTTTGTAAGTTTTCTACGTTTAAAATTTGGTTGCCCACTTCTCGCAAAGGTTGAAAAATAATACCTGGGTATTTTCTATTAGAAGGTTCAATCTCTTCAATGGTTAATTTCTCTAAGGCTTTCTTTCTAGATGTTGCTTGTTTACTTTTAGATGCGTTGGCAGAGAAACGGGCAATGAAATCTAATAAAGCTTGACGCTTTTCTTCATTCTTCTTATTCTTATCGTTTATTTGTCTGCTCATTAACTGGCTACTCTCGTACCAGAATGTATAGTTACCTGTAAATACCTTAATTTTTGAACGATCCACATCAGCTACATGGGTACATACCGTATCTAAAAAGTGACGGTCGTGACTTACCACCAATACGATGTTTTCATAATCAGCTAAAAAATTTTCTAACCACCCAATGGTTTCAATATCTAAACCGTTAGTAGGCTCATCTAACAACAATATATCTGGGTTGCCAAAAAGTGCCTGAGCCAATAATACCCTTACTTTAAAATTACTGGGAATTTCACTCATTAAGCTTTGATGTAACTCATCGTGTACCCCCAAACTATTTAAAAAACTAGCTGCATTACTTTCAGCTTCATATCCGCCCATTTCGCCAAATTCTGCTTCTAATTCACCTGCTTTCATTCCATCTTCTTCAGAAAAATCTTCTTTAGCATACAATGAATCTTTTTCATGCATCACATCCCACATACGTTTATGTCCCATCAATACCGTATTTAATACGGTACAATGATCAAATTCAAACTGATTTTGTTTTAGGAAAGACATCCGTTCACCCTTAGAAATTTCAACTACGCCTTTGTTGGGTTCAATTTCTCCACTCAAAATTTTTAAAAAAGTAGATTTTCCTGCACCGTTGGCTCCAATTACACCATAACAATTTCCTTTTACAAAATTGATATTTACTTCATCAAACAACACCCTTTTCCCATAGGCCAGGGTAATATTTCTTGCACTAATCATTGCTTATGCTAAATTTTGGCGGCAAAATTACGATT
>JAVHPL010000087.1:0-3472 GCA_036170555.1 Sediminibacterium sp.
GGTCCATTTATTTTCTAGTGGTCCCGAAGGTATTTTAGCATCTAACATATATCGCAATGTTTACTATGATTAGAATATTCTTATTTATTACTTTAATTAATCCAGCCGAAGAAAAAGCTTAAAGGCATCATGGCGAAAGCCAAAGTTATTACAACAGAAAAACCGTACCCTAAACTTGTAAGCATCAGGTTGTATCTTTTATTGTGTACCCCCAAGGTTTTAAACGCACTTTGAAATCCATGAGCTAAGTGATATCCAAGGGATAAACAACCAGCTACATAAACAATTACCACCCATGCTTCAGTAAAAGTGGTTTTCATTTTAGCATAAAGATCAATTTCTTCACCCAATACAAAATTTTGATGGGATCTATTGGGGAACCAAAAATCAGAAAGATGTAAAATCAAGAATAATAAAATGAGGGTGCCTAAAATCCCCATGCTTCTACTGTACCACTTACTTCCTGCATTACCATAAGATACAGCGTATCCAACAGGTCTTCGGCTTCGATTACTCAACTCTAAAGTTAAACCTTGAATAATATGCAATAGTAAACCTGCAAATAATCCAATTTCTAAAATTCGAGGAATGATGTTGGCTCCCATAAAATGGGCACCTCTGTTAAACATGGCACCATTGTCGTTTGCCCAAATGCAGGCATTAAGCCCTGCGTGTACTACTAAAAATAGAATCAGAAAGATTCCAGTTAATCCCATGATCAGCTTCTTACCAACCGATGAGGTGAAGACTTGTTTCCAGGTCATATAGCAATATGGTTTGATTAAATCTTTGCAAAAATAACGTATCGAGCAATGCCATCAATGAAAAAATTTTCTTTTATCGTAAATTCTAACAAGTTTGGGATTAATTGGTTCTAAAGATTTTTAAAATTTACTTACTTGTTCAATGTATATATAATCATTTATAATAAAGGGTTGAACAGCTTTAATAACCGTTTACATAAATTTAAGCTTCATTCAGCCTCAGGCTAGTTACATTTGAGTATGCTTAGATTGTTGAGTATATTATGGAATAGTTTTCGAATGGCTTTGCAAGAGCTAAAAGTAAATAAATTAAGAACTTTTTTATCTTTATTTGGAATTACGATTGGTATATTTTGCATTATTGGTGTATTAGCAACAGTAGATAGTTTAGAAAGAAAGGTTCAAACCGATCTAAAATCTCTTGGGAACAATACTATTTATATTGATAAATGGAATTATGGAGGTGGCTCTGATTATCCTTGGTGGAAATATTTGAAACGTCCATCTATGAAATTTGAAGAGTTAAAAGTAATTAAGGCAAAAAGTCAATTAGCCTCTTTCGCAGCATTTTTTGTGAGTACGAATGTGAATCTTAGTTATGCCGATAACTTACTCAGCAATATTAATATGTATGGAGTAACCAATGAGTTTAGCAATATACAAACCATTGAAGTTAGTAATGGCAGGTACTTAAACGAATCAGACTTTACTAGAGGTGCGAGTGTTGGCGTTATAGGTTATAAAGTAGCTGATGAATTATATGGCTCACCAGAAAAAGCAGTTGGAAAAGAAATTTCTTTTGGTGGCAGAAGAGTATATGTTGTAGGGGTGATAAAAAAGCAAGGTCAAAGTTTTGTTGGTGGGTACGATTATGATAATTGTTTAACAGTACCCTATCGGTATTTTGCTGGCATATTTAATCCAGACAATAGCAATCCATATATTTTGGTACAAGGGAAGCCTAATATTGTTTCAACTGCTTTGGCCGATGAGTTAAATGGGGTAATGCGTCAATTGAGAAAATTAAGTCCTACACAGGAAGATAATTTTTCTTGTAATGATGTTGCTATGTTTAGTGAACAGATTAAAGGATTTTTTGGGCAAGTGAGTACAGGGGGATGGGCCATTGCAGGTTTAAGTTTAATTGTGGGTGCTTTTGGCGTTGCTAATATTATGTTTGTTACGGTAAGGGAACGTACCAGCCAAATTGGTTTGAAAAAAGCAATAGGAGCTAAAAAAAGTACCATTCTTACAGAGTTTTTACTTGAAAGTGCCTTTCTCTGTATTATTGGTGGTTTAGTAGGATTGGCCATGGTTTGGTTGTTGTCGGTTGTATTGAGTTCGGTATTACCATTCCCTATATTTATTGCTCCAAATATTGTAGGCCTTGCTTTAAGTATTTGTATTGTATTAGGAGTACTTGCTGGAATAATTCCAGCATCTATTGCAGCTAAAATGGATCCCGTAGTTGCCATAAGAACTAAGTAGTTTTTTATTTTATCAAATAGACTCAATATGGTTGATGGTATTAATTAGTATTTTTGTTTAATGCCAAATCAGCAGTTAGCCTCAGAAATCATTACTGTCTCGCCTCTAACAAGGAGGGAGGGAATTACCATATTAGCCATTGAGTCTTCTTGTGATGAGACAGCCGCTTCTGTTTGTGTGGATGGCAAAATCTTGAGTAATGTAATTGCTTCTCAATCGGTACATGAAAAATATGGGGGAGTAGTTCCTGAGTTAGCCAGCAGGGCGCATATCCAAAATATTGTACCAGTAGTTACACAATGTTTTAAAGAAGCATTCTCTAACCAAACTTATCAATACAATCAATTAGATGGAATTGCTTTTACGCAAGCGCCAGGATTAATAGGCAGCCTTTTAGTGGGTGCTCAATTTGCTAAATCATTAGCACTTGCGCTTAATAAACCACTCATAAGTGTACATCACATGCAAGCACATGTTTTAGCTAATTTGATTCCAGAAAACAAACCCGAATTTCCTTTTCTATGTTTAACTGTTAGTGGAGGCCATACCCAAATTGTGTTGGCAAAGTCTCCATTAGATTTAACCGTGATTGGCGAAACCATAGATGATGCTGCTGGCGAAGCATTCGATAAAACAGCAAAATTATTAGGCTTACCTTATCCTGGAGGCCCTTTGATAGATCAGTATGCTTCATTAGGTGATCCACTCAAATTTAAATTTGCAGAACCGCAAATTCCCGAATTGAATTTCTCCTTTAGCGGGCTTAAAACTTCGGTACTTTATTTTTTGCAGAAACAGGCACCAGGGTTCATAGATGCCAATCGCAATGATCTCTGTGCTTCGGTACAATATACCATTGTACAAATTTTACTCAAGAAAATAATAAAAGCAGTTGCTCAAACAGGCATCCAACAGGTGTGTTTGGCTGGAGGGGTGAGTGCCAATAGTGGTTTAAGGAATGGGTTACAAGAAATGGGCATAAAACATGGATGGAAAACATTTGTACCTCCATTTGAGTATTGTACAGATAATGCTGCCATGATTGCTATTACGGGGTATTATAAATATAAAGCAGGTGAATTTTGTAACCTAGATATTAGCCCTGCTGCTAGGGCAGAATGGTGATATTCTATTTTCATAAGTTCGTGACAAGGTTTGCTTTAATAATCGTAATTTTGCCGCCAAAATTTAGCATAAGCAATGATTAGTGCAAGAAATAT
>JAVHPL010000088.1:0-3457 GCA_036170555.1 Sediminibacterium sp.
GTAAACCAATAAGGGGTTAATCCATTGATTTTCCAAGCCAGGCGATCTCCTTTATTGGCCAACAATCTATTACCGATTGATTGGTTACTGGCTCCACCCGTGCGCATTTTTACCATAACTTCCTGCAAATATGCAACCTTAATGCCATATCGGTATAAGAAACGTAGCATCAATTCGTAATCGGCCGCAGTAAAAAGGTTTAAATTAAAAGAACCATACTGTTCATATACTTTTCGCCTCACAAAAAAAGTAGGATGCGGTGGCATCCAACCGTATAAAAAATGATTTTTGTGATAGGGACCTGCTTTCCAGTGGCGCTTAATTTTAGTAAGGTTTGCTCCATCCACATAAATAAGGTCTCCGTACACTGCATCACAGTTTTCAGTTTCAAAAAGCTTTACTACTTTTTCAATAATATCATTGGATGCATAAAAATCATCTGAATTTAAAATGCCAATAATATCACCTTGGGCAATCGCAATGCCCTTGTTCATTGCATCGTAAATGCCTTGGTCTTTTTCGGAATGGATGGTGCAATGTGGCGCTTGATTTTTAATGACTTCAATAGTTCCATCTTTAGATGCACCATCAATTATAATATGTTCAATATTATTGTATGATTGATGCTTGATAGAATCTAATGTATCAACAATGGTATTGAAACTATTATATGTGGCAGTGATAATGGAAACTTTCATACAGATTCTATTCTCTTTCAACAATGATGTTTTCCATTACCAACATATCCATACTGGTTCTTACATAACAATCCAATGCTTCTTCGGGAGTATTTACAATGGGTTCGTTTTCGTTGAAAGAAGTATTGAGCAAAATGGGGATGCCCGATTTTTTTCTAAACGCTTCTATCAATGCATAATAGCGCGGAGAAATAGATTGATCTACTGTTTGCAAACGACCACTACCATCCGCATGGGTTACGGCAGGAATAAAGGAACGCTTCTCTTTGCGAATAGGATATACTTTCTCCATAAATGGAGCGATATCGGTAGATTCAAAATACTCCGCAACATATTCTTTTAAAATACTGGGAGCAAATGGCCTAAAACTCTCTCTACGCTTGATTTTGCTGTTGATGAGTTCTTTGGCGTCTTGCCTACTTGGATCGGCCAAAATAGATCTTGCACCCAAAGCACGAGGACCAAATTCTGCTCTGCCATTAAACCATCCAACAACACCTGCATTAATTAATCGGTTTGCTACATAATCAAATAGTTCTTTGTCTGCTAAACGTTTGAACGGAATATTTTTTTTGTTGAGCATTTGCTCAATGTATGCATTGCTAAACTGCGCACCCGTATAGGCACTCCAAATAGCTGGCACACGTGCTTGTTTTAATTCGTGGTGGTATGCATATTGCGCAGATCCCATTGCAATACCCGCATCATGACCAGCAGAAGGGATATAAATATTTTTGAACGGGGTATTTTGTAAAATTTTTCCATTGGCCACACTGTTTTGCGCAACGCCACCAGCTAAACATAAATTATCCAATCCCGTTTTTTCGTGCGCAAAATTGAGGATATGAAAAATGGCTAATTCGGCCATTCGTTGAACAGATGCTGCTAGGTCTTTATGGTATTGGGTAAGTGGTTCTTCTTTTTTTCTTGCAGCACCAAAAACAGTTTCTGCTTTTTTACTGTATGCTATTGGGATGGCGGGGATATTGTCGTCATTGTACAATACAAATCCCTTACCCGCTGAACGAAAATAAGCTAGGTTGAGTTTGAATAATCCATTGGGTTCTAACAAAACAACATCACGCAATTGATCTACATACTTTGCTTCTCCGTATGGAGCCAAGCCCATTACTTTGTATTCATCGCCGTAATAAGGAAAGCCAAGCAACTGTGTAAAAGCAGTATAAAAAATGCCAAGTGAATGCGGAAAATCAATAGAGTCAAATACTTCAATGGTATTACCAATACCCACACCAAGCATGGTAGTACTAAAATCGCCAGAGCCATCAATGCTTACGATAGCTGCGTTATCAAAAGGGGAAGCAAAAAATGCGCTCGCCAAATGACTGCGATGGTGTTCTACCTGATGAATTTTATTTTTTAATTCATTGGCATCAATACCAAAATGCGTAGCAAATTCTTGTTCAATAGAACTTACTTTTTTTTGATTCAATAAACGTTCGGTAGTATGTACAAAAGATTCAATAGGCCTAGTGGCAAAGAAAATCAACTTCTTTAAAAACTTCGCTTTAGGATCTCTGCCAATAGCAATATGATCTACTTGATGAATAGAAATATTGGCTTCTTGTAAACAAAATTCAATGGCTTTAGAAGGAAAGCCAGCCCAGTGTTTGATGCGTCTAAAACGCTCTTCTTCTGTTGCGGCAATCATCATACCATCTACAAAAATAGCTGCAGAAGAATCGGCATGGTATGCATTTATTCCTAGTACAATCATAATATTAAAATTATCCGAAAAGATTTTTATAGCTGGCTACATATTGCTGGCTTGCAAGATATTCTAAAGCAAGTGTATGAGCGCCAACACAGTAATATTGCCATTCGGTATTATCCATTAAAGCCAGTGCATCTAACTGCTTGGCAATTGTTGCAGGTTGATTCAAAGGCAAATTCCAACCGGCATTTTTTTGATTTAAATTATTCCAACTAGTATAATCACTACTAATGATGGGCCTTCCAGCTCCTAAACATTCAAATATAGCATGAGAAAAATTTTCCCCACTGCTCATTAAAATCATGGCATCATGATATGTAACAATGGTATGCATTTGATCGGGCTTAAAGCTTCCTTTATAATTTGCCTGAATATGATTGGGAAGATTATTAATTGCTTGCTCACATTCATTCCAATAAGTTTCTTCTTTAATAACACCATAAATACTCAATTGAATATTGGCAGTACAATTACTTAAAGACTCCAACACATAGAGTAGATTTTTTTTGGTTGTAATGATGGAAGCGTAAACCAATTGAAGACTGTCTCTGTTTTTGGTAGTGGGTACAACTAGATCAACAGGCTTTTGTGGAATATTTGCAACAAGGCTAATTTGATTGGGGGTAAGCTTAAAATATTTTCTAATGCCAGCTTCCTCTTCTGGGGAAGTGATATGCCAATGAATATTTTTAGCAAGCCCTACTAGTTGAATGAGTTTTAAATACCATTTCTTTTTTTGAGATTTAACTGCAACCGCTCCTTCTTGCAACATGCCTCGTGGGGCAACGATTATTTTTGTATTTAAAAATGCTGAAAATTTAATGACTAAAAGTGGATTCAACAAGAAAGCAATATGCATAAATCCATTGATATAAATACACTCAGGAGCTACTTCTTTAATTAGCTTATTCCATTTAATAGGGCTTAAATTAACTTTATCATCATACCAAACCTTCACTTTTGCCTCATTGTTGATGAACATATCGTTCCAACAATTCAGTTCAATACCTTCTAATGGAAGCGC
>JAVHPL010000089.1:0-31780 GCA_036170555.1 Sediminibacterium sp.
TTGGGTAATACCCAATTCTGGCCCAATCACATGTACAATACCTTGATAAGGATGTCCTAATCCATATAATTCTACACCGCGCTTTTGGCAATTATTAATTAATTGCTCTACCTGCATTCTAGATAGCTCATCTTTTATAGGCAAGTGTTGATTTAAAGTAGGAACATTGTGATCGGCTGTAGCAATGGTTTGTTTAGGCCTAAACAATTGAACATTTCTGTTCTCAATACCTTTAAAAGCCTGTGGGCTAGTAACTTCATGAATTAAATGTGTATCTATATATAAAACGGAAGGGCCATCCTGTATTTTTTCTACTACATGCTTGTCCCAAATTTTATCGAATAATGTTTTTCCCATACATGGTTATTTTTTATGCAATTTCTTTTTCGCGTACATAGGCTTCTGCCATTTTGCGTAAATCTTCTTCTATCACTTCCTTTTTACCGTCGGCAATAATCACAAACTGTTCGTATAAAAAGTCAATATCATTTCGTGTAAACTCATATCCTAATTTTTGAAAGCGATAAGCCAAAGCACTTCTTCCACTACGAGCTGTTAATACAATTTTACTTCCCTCGGCCCCCACTTTCTCTGGATTAATGGTTTCATAGGTTTGCGCATCTTTTAAAAATCCATCTTGGTGTATGCCAGATGAATGAGAGAAAGCATTAGAACCAACAATTGCTTTATTAGGTTGAACAGGCATCCGCATAATATCGGCCACTTCTCTACTTAATGGATTAAGCATTTGTGTTTTAATATTGGTATATAAGCCTAAATGCTTATGTTGTTCAATAATCATAACCACTTCTTCCAAGGAAGTATTTCCTGCTCTTTCACCAAGTCCATTAATGGTACACTCAATTTGACGAGCCCCGCTAATAACACCATTGATAGAATTAGCCGTAGCCAACCCTAAATCATTATGACAATGACAAGAAAGAATGGCTTTATCTATATTGGGTACATGGTTCATTAAGTAAGCCATTTTATTACCATATTGATCGGGTAAACAATACCCGGTTGTGTCGGGAATATTTACTACAGTTGCGCCTGCGGTAATCACAGCCTCTACAACCCTAGCAAGGTATTCATTATTGGTTCTACCTGCATCTTCTGCATAAAATTCTACATCATCTACAAAATTCTTTGCCCATTTAACGGCTTGAACAGCCCTAAGAATAATATCTTCTTGGTTAGAGTTAAATTTAGATTTAATATGAAAATCGGATACGCCAATACCTGTATGAATACGAGGCCGAACAGCATATTTTAATGCTTGTGCTGCTACTTCAATATCTTTTTGAACGGCTCTGGTTAACCCGCAAACCGTGGCCTTTTTAATTACTTTAGCAATTTGACTCACCGATTCAAAATCACCAGGGCTAGAAACAGGAAACCCCGCTTCTATAATATCAACACCCAGCTCTTCTAATTGAACAGCCAAATGCAATTTTTCTTTAGTATTGAGCTTGCAACCAGGTACTTGCTCCCCATCCCTTAGTGTGGTATCAAAAATGTATACTTTTTGGTCCATAATGCTTCGTTAATGTAGATGAAAAGACAGGCACGTATCCGTTGCTATTGATTGCCTTAAATAACAACAGTACGGCCTGCCATATTCGAATATAGAATGTCTTATCTTCGAAAAGGAATTAAGATTGGTTCCATTTTACACTGTGTAAAGGCGGTTTTTTAGGCTGAAAGCCTTTACAGTATTGGTTTTTGTTTCAATTAAAATACGATGCCCAACCGCAATACAGATGCCCTTTTTCAATTAATCCAGAGTATGGAAAGGGCAGAAAAACGCAATTTTAAGCTTTACATGACTCGAAACTCGGCAACGGGTAATTTAAAAGTGATTCAGCTTTTTGATGCATTAGATAAAATGAAGCAGTATGATGAAACCATTTTATTGGCTAAAAACAAAAGCATCCAAAAACAGCAACTTTCTAATTTAAAAGCACATTTATATCAAGAGATTTTAAGCAGTATTCGTTTATTAAAGCAAGTAGATAATATAGACCTCCAATTGCATGAGCAATTAGACTTTGCCCGAATTTTATACAATAAAGGGCTTTACTTGCAAAGTTTAAAAATCTTAGATAAGATAAAAGAGTTGGCCAAAGCCAATAACCAGGTAACCTATATTCAACAAGTACTATTTCTGGAGAAAAAAATAGAAGGATTGCATATTACGCGCAGTATGCAAAATAGAGCAGAATTACTTTGCAATGAAGTTGATGAAACCAATCAACGACTTTTGGTGATTAGTACCTTATCTAATTATGCATTATTACTTTACGGATGGTATATTAAACATGGTCATGCTCGAAATGAAGAAGATAAAGCTGCGTTAGATCAATATTTTCAGCATCCTGTATTTGCCGAATCTGGCTTATATAAAGGGTTTTATGAGCGATTGTATTTATATCAATGTTATTGCTGGTATGCATTTATTACACAAGATTTTTTACTCTATTACCGATACACCCAAAAATGGGTAGACTTATTTAATGCAGAGCCCAAAATGATTGAGGTAGAAACTGCACATTATATCAAGGGATTACACAACTTAATATCGGCACATTTTGATTTAAGAAATTATAGAAAATTCAATGAAACGATACAGGTATTTGAACATTTTATTCAAACAACAGTGGTACAGAATAATACGAACAACCTCATACAAACATTTACCTATTTGTATACGGCTAAAATAAATAAGCACTTCATGGAAGGGAGCTTTACCAAGGGGCTAAGCCTTGTTCCAGAAATTGAAGCCAAGCTAAAAGAGTATGAATTGTATTTAGATCGTCATAGAATTTTAGTGTTTTATTACAAAATTGCCTCCCTATATTTTGGTAGTGGAGATTTTGAAAAAAGCATTGATTACCTCAATAAAATTATTCACTTAAAAGTAGACTTAAGAACAGATTTGCAATGCTATGCGCGATTACTTCATTTAATTGCCCATTTTGAATTAGGCAATTTTAACATTTTAGAATACTTATTAAAATCGGTGTATCGTTTCATGGCCAAAATGCAAAACCTCAGCACAGTAGAAGAAGCCCTGTTTCGTTTTTTAAGAAATGCTTTTAGGGTATCTCCTAAAAAAGTAAAACCATTATTTGAAGAATTATTGCTAAAACTAAACAGTATGACCGAAGATCGTTTAGAGAATAGAGCATTTATGTATTTAGATATGGTGTCTTGGCTAGAAAGTAAAATTCAACAAAAAAATGTGCAAACCATTATTCGACAAAAATTTTTAGCCACTAAGAAAAGAATTACAGAATAACGCTATCTACTAAAATAGATTCGGTTACAGGAAATTGAACACGCATAGAACAGCCTTCATTAGGGGCAGTTGAAATATTCATTTCACCATTAAAAAGCTCTACCCTACTACTAATATTGTAAATACCAATTCCTTCTTTTTGGGTAGATTGATCAAACCCAATACCATCATCTGCAATTAACAAAGAAATGGTATTTGATGCTCTGGTAAGTTCTATTTTTAAATGAGATGCATGGGCATGTTTTAATACATTATTCAATTGCTCTTGAATAATTCTAAATATACTTAGTTTAAAATCGTATTGAATATCAAATTCAAAAAACTGATCAGCATTAAAAGTTATTGTTAAATTTTGCAATGCCCCTACATCTTCTAAAATACTATCAATGGCTTTAACTAAACCAAAATCTTTAATTAAAGGCGTTACTAAATTTTTGGTAAGGCTACGAATTTCTTCAATTGCATTCAATATAAAACTGGCAGCCAATTTTAAAATTTCAGACCCACCTTGATGTTTTTTTTCTTCAGAGGCAATATACATCATGGCAACAGTGAGTTGTTGATTTATATTATCGTGCAACTCTCGGCTTATATCGTGTCTTTCTTTTTCCTGTGTAACAATTACTGCCTCAGCAATTTCTTTTTGCTTAATGATCCTAGCTTCTTCTAATTTTTGCTCCATTGCAATACGGGCATTAATAATATTCTCTAAGTTTTTTTTTCTTTCAATACTGTATTGAATAGATTTATAAAGAAGCTTTTCGTCAAACTCACCTTTTACTAAATAATCTTGAGCGCCATTAGCCATTGTTTCTAAGGCCATATCCATATCGGATAAACCAGTAAGCACAATAATGGGAACCGAAGGTGCAATTTGATTGATATGCGAAAAAGAGGCCAAGCCCGTACTATCAGTTAAGGAAAGATCTAAAAAAATTAAATTAGGTTGAATGGACGACAGTAATTCCGATGCATGCTCATAACTATCTGCTTTAAAAATTTGATGGATGGGCAAACGAGATTTCCACAACAACCCCTCTAACACAAACAAATCGGCAGGGTTGTCTTCTACAACTAAAATAGACAATAGTATTTTAGAATCAGGCATAAATTCTTTCAATGGCATGGTTAAATTTCTCCATCACCACTTTTCTTTTTAAACTCATTTTTGGTGTCATTTCACCCGTTTCAATAGTCCATTCTCGAGGCAACAATTCAAATTTTTTAATTTGCTCAACGTGGTTAAAAAATTTATTAAAACTTTCTACCAGTTCCCTATACAGTTCCAACACTTTTGGATGATGAATTACATCTTCATTAGTGGTAAAAGGAATTCCCTTTTCATGCATCCATTCTTTTAAAACAGCAAAAGAAGGAACAATTAATGCTCCTACAAATTTTCTTTCGGAACCTACTACCATTACTTGCTCTACAAATGGGCTTTCTTTTAATTTATTTTCAATGGGCTGAGGTGCTACATATTTTCCTCCACTGGTTTTAAACAATTCTTTTTTACGATCAGTTATTTTTAGAAATTTATTGTTTACCCAAATGCCAATATCACCAGTAAGTAACCATCCATCTACTACTGTTTCTGCCGTAAGATCGGGGCGTTTGTAATAGCCTTTCATTACGCAAGGGCCACTTACTAAAATTTCACCATCATCGGCAAGCTTAACGTTAATTCCCGAAATAGGAGGTCCTACTGTACCAAATTTTGTACCTCCTTGCTCCTGCCTATTCACACAAATTACTGGACTGTTTTCTGTTGGACCATATCCTTCATAAACAGGTACTTTAGCCGCATTGAAAATGCGTAATAATTTCACTTGACAAGCAGCTCCACCAGTAATAATATAAGAAATATTACCTCCCAATGCCTCTCTCCATTTAGTAAAAATAAGTTTGTTGGCAATGGCCAATTGAATATTATACCAAATACCACCGCTAACCGTATTGTCGTATTTTTCAGCAAGGCCTACTGCCCAAAAGAATAAGCTTCTTTTAATACCAGTTAGCTCACTACCCTTTGCCATAATTTTTTCAAATACTTTTTCCAGTAATCTAGGAACGGTAGTAAACCCATTGGGCTTCACCTCTTTTAAATTATCTCCAATAGTTTCTAAACTTTCTGCATAAAAAATACTAATACCACTGAACAAATAAATATAGGTACAGGTTTTTTCAAAAATATGATTTAGCGGAAGAAAGCTTAATACTTTGCTTTTGGGATTATCTTCAAAAGGAAAACTCTTTTTAGAAAATTTTAGATTGCTACAAATGTTTTTATGGGTAAGCATTACCCCTTTGGGTGTACCCGTTGTTCCCGAAGTATAAATAATGGTAGCAACTTGATCTTCGGGAACAGATTGTTTTATACTGTTCACTTGAAGCAACAATTCATCTGTTGCCAAATGAAGAACTTCTTGCCAGTGATGCGCTCCAGGTATTAGATCGAATGTATATACCGTTTTTATGGAAGGAATTTTTTCTACAATGCTGTTGATTTTTTGTAGCATTTCTTCACTGCTTACAAAAATATATTTCACCGCAGCATCATTCAAAATAAATTGAAGTTCAATGGGATTGGTAGTAGGATAAACTGGTACCAAGATTGCCCCAACTTGTTGAACGGCTAAATCGGTAAACACCCATTCAGGACGATTATTACTAATGATGGCAATTTTATCACTGGCTTCGGGCGTAAAATCATTAGCACTTACCCCTAATTTTAATAGGCCTGCACTAAACCTATTTACAATATCCGATACTTCTTGAGTACTATAATTTTTCCATTCACCATTTTCTTTGGCGGCAAGCATGTCTTTTTTAGGAAAATGAGCAAGTTGGTGCTCCATGCAATCAAACAAGCGGCTATAATTCATATGCAATCGTAATTGGGAATCAAATTAGGCAATAAAGTACAAATAAAAAAGCAGGAATAGAAATGCCTATCGTATTTCTCACTCCTGCAATGCAATATTTTAGTGTAAATTAATCTGTAATTAAGTTGGTAATAAGGCCATCTCTAAGTTTTGGTTCAAACCAAGTACTTTTGGGAGGCATTACATTACCACTATCTGCAATGGTAAATAACTGGTTGATGGTTACAGGATATAAACTAAATGCACAGGCCATTTCACCGCTATCTACTCTTTGTTCAAGGGCAGATAAACCACGAATACCTCCAATAAAATCTATTCTGGTATCGGTACGTTGATCTATAATTCCTAGTATAGGGGTTAAAATTTGGGATTGAAGAACGGATACATCTAATATGCCAATAGGATCGTTGGAATAAGTACCCGGCTTGGCCTTTAATTTATACCATTGCCCACCAATATATAATCCAATAGAATGTAATTCTTCGGGCCTATAAGTTTGTTTCCCCAGTAATGTAACTTCAAAAGAGTTTTCCAAAGCACCTAAAAACTGATTGGGTTCTAAGCCATTCAAGTCTTTAATTACCCGGTTATAATCCATGATATATAACTGATTTGCAGGGAACAGGGTAGTTAAAAAGTAATCCGCAGCAGGAGTTGCTTTTGCACCTAAATCTGCACGAACTTTTGCAGCAGAAGCAGCACGGTGGTGCCCATCGGCAATATATGTACAAGGAACTTCCTCTTTAAATAAACGGGTAATTTCTTCTACTACTTCAGAGTCACTCACAATCCAAATGGTATGCTGAATGCCATCTTCTGCTAAAAAATCATAAGCAGCCGATTTAGTTGATTTCCATTTTTCAATTAATACATCAACATGCTGATTATTACGATAAGCTAAAAAAACATTACCAGTTTGAGCACCTGTAATTTTAATATGATTAATTCTATCTAATTCTTTTTCTGGACGTGTAAATTCATGTTTTTTGATAATATTGTTTTCATAATCATCTACACTACTGGCACATACCAAACCAGTTTGGCTTCTGCCATTCATAACTAATTGATAAATGTAATAGCAATCTTTAGATTCACGAAACAATACATCCCGTTTAATAAATGCATCTAAATTGTCTTTGGCTTGTTGATACACTTCGGGCGCATGCACATCTATTTTATCGGAAAGATCAATTTCACTTTTAGTGATATGTAAAAAAGTATACGAGTTGCCCTGCGCTTCTACTTTTGCTTCTGCACTGCTAAGTACATCATACGGTAAACTAGCAACCTGCTTAGATAGTTGAGGTTGAGGCCTTAATGCTTTGAACGGTTTAATACTTGCCATATTGCAAATATCGGTGAATAAATTACAATTGAAAACTTATGCTTCAAACCCTTACTAGCCATGCTTTTGTGCAAAAGAATGCATCAAATTGCAAAATACCTGAACACTTTCTAAGGGGAGGGCATTATACATACTAACACGCACCCCACCAACCGTTCTATAACCTTTTACCCCAATCATTCCTTCTTGTTTGCATAAGTTTAAAAAAGGTTCTTCTAATGCAGGGTCATTTAAAAAGAATACAGCATTCATTTCGCTTCGGTCTTCTTTGGCAACAGGCGCATTAAAAATGGGAAGGGCATCAATGGTATTATAAAGCAAAGTAGATTTTGCCAAACTCCTTTTTCCCATTTCGGTTAATCCACCTTGTTCAATAACCCAACGCAGGGTAAGCATACTAACATACACTGCAAACACAGGAGGCGTATTCATTAAAGAACCTGCTTCAATATGTTTTTGATAATTCATAATGGTAGGAATAGGTCGTTGAATTTTTCCTAGAATTTTTTTATTTACCACTACTAAGTTTACCCCTGCGGCACCCATATTTTTTTGAGCACCTGCATAAATTAAATCGAATTTTTTAAACTGGGTTGGGCGGCTAAAAATATCACTGCTCATATCTGCAATGAGTGGAATATTTAAAGTAGGATAAGAATGCCATTGGGTACCCTCAACGGTATTGTTGCTGGTGATATGCAAATAAGCGGCATCATCCGGAACAGTAAATTCTTTAGTAATATACCGGTATTGTAAATCACTACTATCTGCTACCACCTGAACATTTCCAAAATGCTTAGCCTCTTTCCAAGCTTTATTTCCCCAAATACCATTGTCGCAATAGGCCGCAGAAGCATGGGTATCTAGTAAATTCATGGGCACTTGCATAAATTGGGTAGTAGCCCCACCATGTAAGAACAGCACTTCATATTCATCGTTCAATTCCATTAACTTTTTTACAGCATCTTTAGCTTCTTGTAAAATTTCTTGAAACAAATTGGTACGATGCCCAATTTCTAACAAAGACAGTCCAGTGTTGTTATAATTAATAATAGCTTCAGCAGCCTGAGTTAAAACAGGCTGAGGCAAAATAGACGGGCCAGAATTAAAATTATACAGCTTCATATTCAAAAACTTAAAGCGCAAAGTAAACCGATTATCTTTACATTATGCAACTCCCATCATCACTTCTTGAAAATGCAGTAGCCCAGTTTGCCAAACTCCCTGGAATAGGTAAAAAAACCGCGCTAAGGTTGGTATTGCATCTCTTAAAACAAGAAGTAAATGAAGTACAATTATTTGGGGAAACCATTGCCAAAATGCGAAGAGATATTCAATTTTGTAATCGCTGCCACAATATTAGTGATGGACATATTTGTTCTATCTGCGCCAATTCAATGCGCAATCAACGGGTAATTTGTGTGGTAGAGAATATACGAGATGTAATAGCCATAGAAAGTACCCAACAATTCAACGGAACCTATCATGTATTGGGAGGAATTATTTCTCCGCTAGACGGAGTAGGCCCAGACCAGTTGAATATAGAATCTTTGGTAAGCCGAATAGGTAAGGAAGAAGTAGAAGAGTTGGTATTTGCTCTCAGCCCCAATATTCAAGGAGATACCACCATTTATTATATACAAAAGAAAATAGCCCATTTAGGCTGTAAAGTTACTACCATTGCCCGTGGCATAGCATTTGGGGGAGAGTTAGAATACGCCGATGAAATGACTTTGGCCCGCAGTATTGCCAACCGATTACCCGTTCAACAATATGTTAAATAAACTGTTTAACACAAATAACTTAAAGGATTGAAGGCAAATAACTAATTTTGTTGTTTAAACATTAACCGTTTATTCATGAAAAACTGGAAACGTATTTTGTTAGCAGTGCTCTTAATTGGTTTAATTACTGGGGGGTTTATTGTGTACCGCATTTTTACCAAGCCGCACCGTGATGTAAGCAAGGAAATGGCCATTACTTTAACTGCTCAAAAATTATATGACGCATTTAAAGCAAATGAAGCCAACGCCAATACATTGTATCTTGATAAAGCCATTGAATTAAGTGGAGAAGTGCTAGATTTTAGTACCAATCAGGATGGCCAAACAGTAGTAAACTTTAAAACCGCTGATCCGTTAGTTGTAATCAATTGTACGTTTAAAACCAATCCAGGAACGCTCAAAGCAGGATCTACCATCACTTTTAAAGGAATTTGCACAGGATATATTCCCGATGCCAATGTGGTGATGAATGAAGGGGTTTTAATTAAATAAAACAGCATGATGAAATATATATTGAGTTTAGCTATGGGCATTTTAATGTTTAGCTATGGGGCCACTGCACAAAAAGTATATGGAACCCGCAATGGGAAAATCAGTTTTATTGCGCTGAATGACGAAGACGTTAAAGCAACCAATAACGAAGTAACCAGCAGGCTGGCAGACAATGGCTCCCTCAGTTTTAGCCTATTAATTAAGGGATTTAAGTTTGCTTATGCCGAAATGCAGGACCATTTTAACAATGAGTACCTTATGAGCAATCAGTTTCCTAGGGCTGATTTTAAAGGAACTATTACGAATATAAAGGAAGTGGTTTTAAGCAAAAACGGAACATATAAAGCCCAAGTAAAGGGATCTTTAACCTTACATGGAGTTACTCAGCCAATTACGGTAAATGGAACCATTACGGTAAAAGAGGGTAAAGTGAGTGCATCAGCAAAGTTTCCCATAGTAATGAAAGATTTTAAAATAGACGCATCCAGCGTAACCGATAAAGTGATGGCTCAGATCAATTGTATTTATCAATAATTTTGTTCTAAGCCTTTACCCTCTTATCTTTGCAATTAATCCAAACAGATTTGTTTATTGTTCAGTTTGGATGTACCCATTTTATTTAATGGGTTTACTAGAACTAATAAACGTCTCAAGGTGAATCTCCCCACACTTTTTAGCGTTTATTGGTTTATTTAATCACCGCCAACCTAGTTGGAGAATGAACCAAGCATGTATGCAAATAAAAGAAGAACTACAAAAGAGAATCTTGGTAATTGATGGTGCCATGGGCACCATGATTCAACGCCATAAATTAACAGAAGCCGACTATAGAGGCGAACGTTTTAAAAACTGGCATTGCGATGTAAAAGGTAATAACGATTTGCTTTGCATAACCCAACCTCAAATAATTATTGATATTCACAAACAATATTTAGCAGCAGGTGCAGATATTATTGAAACGAATACTTTTAGTAGCACGGTAATTGCCATGGCCGATTATGAAATGCAATCATTAGCTTATGAACTTAACGTTGCAGCAGCCAGTTGTGCCAAAGAAGCTATTAAACAATTTAAAGAAGAAAACCCGGGAACAGGGCCCAAATTTGTAGCAGGTGCCATAGGCCCCTTAAACAAAACATTAAGTTTATCTCCCGATGTAAATAATCCAGGATTCAGGGCGGTTACATTTGATGAAGTAGCTAATGCTTATTACGAACAAATTACTGGTTTAGTAGATGGTGGTGTAGATATCATTTTAATTGAAACCATATTTGATACCCTCAATGCAAAGGGGGCTATTTATGCAGTAAAAAAATATTTTAGGGATCAACAAAAGCCGGAGCTTCCGATCATGATTAGTGGAACAATTACCGATGCTTCTGGCAGAACATTAAGTGGGCAAACCCTAGAAGCATTTTATACTTCGGTGATGCACGCTAAGCCTTTGAGTATTGGATTAAACTGTGCATTGGGTGCTGCAGAAATGAGGTCGCATATAGAAGAGCTTTCACAAATAGCTGCCTGTTATACATCGGCCTATCCCAATGCAGGCTTACCAAATGCCATGGGTGAATATGATGAGCAGCCCCATGAAACAGCCCATTTTATTGAAGAGTGGGCCAATGAAGGTTTTGTAAATATTGTTGGCGGATGTTGCGGCACTACACCCGACCATATAAAACATATTGCGGATAATGTTCAAAAAATTCAACCAAGACCTTTACCAGTTTTGGATGCAACACTGTAAAATATGACAAGGATAAAACCATATTTAAGATTAGCGGGGCTGGAGCCATTGATTGTGCGACCAGAAACCAATTTCATTAATGTAGGGGAAAGAACCAATGTAACTGGATCTAAAAAATTTGCCCGATTAATTAAAGAAAATAAATACGAAGAAGCATTATCTGTTGCTCGTCAACAAGTAGAAAGTGGCGCACAGGTATTGGATGTAAATATGGATGATGCCTTATTAGAAGGTGTTACGGCCATGACTACTTTTTTAAATTTGGTGCAAAGTGAACCAGATATTGCACGCATTCCCATTATGATTGATAGTTCTAAATTTGAAATCATAGAAGCTGGTTTAAAATGTGTACAAGGCAAATGCATTGTGAACTCTATCTCTATGAAAGAGGGAGTTGATAAATTTATAGCACAAGCATTTACTTGTAAGGCTTATGGGGCAGCAGTAATTGTGATGGCTTTTGATGAAGTAGGACAAGCAGATACCAAGGAAAGAAAAATAGAAATTTGCTCGCGTGCTTACAAGATTTTAACAGAGCAAGTAGGCTACGATGCACAAGATATTATTTTTGATCCCAATATTTTTGCCATTGCCACAGGCATTGAAGAACACAATAATTATGCAGTAGATTTTATAGAAGCTACTAGAGAAATAAAAAAGAGAATGCCCCTTACCAAAGTAAGTGGTGGAGTATCGAATGTATCTTTTTCATTTAGGGGAAACGATCATGTGCGCGAAGCCATTCATTCGGTATTTTTATTTCATGCCATTAAATCGGGCATGGATATGGGCATTGTGAATGCGGGTCAATTGGTGGTATATGATGAAATAGAACCTACATTAAGAAATTTATGTGAAAATGTAATTCTTAATAAAAACAACAATAATAATGAAGCCACAGAGGCTTTAATAGCCCATGCAGAAACAGTTAAAGCAAAAGGTAAAGTAGAAATAAAAGATGAAGCTTGGAGAAACGAACCCGTAGAAAAACGCTTGGCACATTCATTGGTGAATGGCATCACCGATTATATAGATGAAGACACTGAAGAAGCAAGACAAAAATATCCTAGACCTTTAGATGTAATTGAAGGGCCATTGATGGATGGGATGAATATTGTTGGGGATTTATTTGGAGCAGGAAAAATGTTTTTACCACAGGTAGTAAAGAGCGCACGTGTGATGAAAAAAAGTGTGGCTATTCTTACACCATATATTGAACAAGAAAAAGAAGATAGAAAAAATGCTCATATAGCCGCAGGCACAGTGAATGAAGAAACCGCTGGTGCAGCTAAAATTTTATTAGCTACAGTAAAAGGTGATGTACATGATATTGGAAAAAATATTGTGGGTGTAGTATTGGGCTGTAATGGCTATGATATTATAGATTTAGGTGTAATGGTACCTGCTGATAAAATTTTAGATACAGCTATTCGCGAAAACGTTGATATTATAGGACTGAGTGGATTAATTACCCCATCATTAGATGAGATGGTACATATAGCGAAGGAAATGAAAAGAAGAAAGATGACACAACCCCTATTAATTGGGGGTGCCACAACTTCGAGAATGCATACCGCTGTAAAAATAGCTCCAGAGTTTAATTTAGGCGTGGTGCATGTATTAGATGCTTCCCGCAGCGTTACCGTAGCAGGATCATTATTAAACAAAGACTTAAAAGCACCTTTTTTAAATGAAGTAAAAAATGAATACGGCAAATTAAAAGAAGATTTTGAAAACAAGAAGCCTGTAAAACAATATATAGGATATGAAGAAGCCATTAAAAATAAAGTGGTAATTGATTGGAATAATTATACACCTGCAAAACCCACTTTTACAGGTACCCAAGTTTTTGATCAATATGATTTAAATGAATTGCGTTCATTTATAGATTGGAAACCATTCTTTATTACTTGGGAAATGCATGGCAATTTTCCAGCTATTTTATCGGATGAAATTGTAGGAGCAGAAGCAACCAAACTGTACAATGATGCCAATGCATTACTAGATCAAATGATTGCCGAGCATTGGTTAAATGCAAAAGGAGTGATAGGCTTTTGGGAAGCATCATCCAATAAAGATACCATTACAGTAAAACCAGTAAATGCAGCGCCAGTAAGGTTAGAAAGCCTACGTCAGCAAATTAAAAAAGCAGCAGGGCAACCAAACTTATCATTGGCCGATTTTATTAAACCCGAAAATATAGAGCCACTCAAGCAAGATTATTTAGGGGCATTTGCAGTAAGTATTCATGGCATTGAACCACATTTACAAAAGTTCGAAGCAGCTCATGATGATTACAACAAAATTATGTTGCAAGCCTTGGCAGATCGTTTTGCAGAAGCATTTGCAGAAGTATTGCATTTGCGCACTAGAAAGGAATTTTGGGGATATGATGCAACAGAACAATTAACTCCTCAAGAATTAATTAAAGAACAATATACAGGCATCAGGCCTGCCCCAGGTTATCCTGCTTGCCCAGATCATACAGAAAAATATAAATTATTCAATCTATTAAATGCACCTGAAAATGCGGGTATCTCCTTAACCGAAAGTTTGGCAATGTATCCTGCATCATCGGTATGTGGTTGGTATTTTTCTCACCCACAAAGCCAATATTTTGGTATTGGAAAAATTCAACAAGACCAGTTGAAAGATTATGCAAATAGAAAAGAAATGGACCTGCCTACTGCAGAACGTTGGTTAAGCCCCGTGCTAGAATAAGGTATAATAAACGATATTTGCAATATGAAAAACGTAATAGTGGTGTTGGCAATATTGTTATTGCCTGCATTTGTTCAGGCGCAGAATTTACCTCAGAATCAGGCGCAGAACAAAAAAGAAAAGAGAGAAAGAAAAGGAGAATTTTATTTTACTTGGGGCTACAATAAAGAATGGTATACCAATTCTAATGTACAAGTAAACCAGCCTGCATTAAGCAATCATTATACACTAACAGGGATAACCTCTCATGATAATGTAGGATGGGATAAAAATTTATTAAAGAAACCCATTAGTATACCTCAGTATAGCTATCGTTTTGGATATTTCTTTAACAAGAAAAAAGGGTTAGCATGGGAAATTAATTTTGATCATACTAAACATATTTTAACCAATGGCCAAACGGCCCGATTGGCGGGAACACTAGGGGGAAGAGTTGTAGACACCAGTGTATTTTTTGCTAATACCAATGGGTTTTATTATTACCTAAATAACGGTGCCAATTTTCTGCTCTTCAATATTGTGAAGCGGCATAAAATATATGAAAGCATCCATGGAAAAATAAAAATTGACTTCTTAGGAAAAGCAGGAATTGGGCCAGTTATACCGCATGTAGAAAATGCCTTATTTGGTAAAAAAAATAATGATGGCTTTCAATTAGGCGGATGGAATATAGGTGCCGAAGCAGCCATCAGGGCAACATTTTATAAGCATGTATTTTTAGAATTTGCCAATAAAGTAGATTATGCCCGATACAGTGGTTTAAAAGTGTACGAAGGCAAGGCCAAAGAATCCTTTGGATCTTATATTATGATATTGAGTTTGGGTTACACTATGCCAGCAGGAAAGCGGGTTTCAGGGCAATAGAGATTGCATTAAATTTGCTAAGGGCATTGCAATAACACCATCTGCCATGGCAAACTGATCGTTTCCTGCGTATACAACCATTTTTTTATCTGGTTGAATGTCATCACAAGCAATATAAAATCCTTTTTTTAAAGAGGGTGAAGAACTTCTTTTTATTTCAATAGCCCATTTTTTCCCACCCGGAAATTCTAGAATTAAATCAATTTCTGCTCCCCCTGCTGTACGATAATAGAATGCTTGTACACCTGAAGGCGTAACAGTTAAAATATTTTCTATAACAAATCCTTCCCAACTTCCACCAACTACGGGATTACCCAATAAGCTAGAATAGTTTTCTATGTTGAGTAATGCATGTGCAATACCACTATCTCTGATATATATCTTAGGCGCTTTTACAATCCTTTTACCAATATTAAAAGTCCATGGTTTTAGTCGCCTAACTAAAAGCAGGTCTGTCATTAAATCTATATAACGGTTAACTGTTACACCCGCTAAATCTAAATTTCTACCCAATTGAGAAACATTTAAAACAGTTCCTTGATTGTGTGCCAGCATCATCCAAAAACGTTCAAGCGTTTCAGCAGGAATTCTTGGTCCAAATTGAGGAATATCTCTTTCTAAATAGGTTCTGATAAAATCTCTTCTCCATTGAATACTGTCATTGTCAGAAGCCGCCAATAAACTTTCGGGGAAACCACCCCTTAACCAAAGTTCATTGAATTGTGGAACATTATTTCCACTCAATTCTAGCACATCAATTGGATGAAGCTCTAAAAAAGTAATTCTCCCCGCCAATGATTCACTAGACTGTTTTAATAAATCTATAGAGGCAGATCCGAGGAAAAGAAATTGACCATATTTATTCCCTGCTCTACGTTGCTGGTCAATGATGCCTCTAATAGGAGCAAATACTTCTGGTAGTCGCTGAATTTCGTCCAGTACAATTAATTTATTTTTATTGGCAGAATGAAAAGAATCAATATCCCTTACCTTTTCAATATCGAGGCGATTTTCAAGGTCTAAATAAATTGAGGGGATTGTTTCAGCAATACCCAAAGCAATAGTGGTTTTACCCACTTGCCGAGGTCCTAATAAAGCAACCGAAGGGCTTCTTTTGAGGACATTTATGATATTTTCTTCTAATCTACGCTTAATCATCTACGCAAATTTAATACTAAATATTAAATTTGCGTAGTTTAATTAGAAAAATGCTTAAAATTAAAATTCACTTACCTTTTAAAAATTCCCCGCCATTGATACAATAATTTTTCTGCTAAAGTTGCATTTTCGGTAATGATATCAGCAACGCCTGTTAGGTTATTAGTAAATACGATTGGTTTATTGTAGTTGGTTTTCAGGCCATTGGGTAATTGTACCCTGATTAAAAAGGCACTATCTCTATAGGGCACAGAAGGTATATTTTCTATAGTTCCTTTTAACACCCCAAATTCATTGCGTTGATAGCTATTTAAAGCAATATGTACTTCTTGCCCCTTCTTAATCTTACCAAAATTCTGTTGTGACGCCAATACCTCAGCAAAATAACTGGGCTGAGCAGGGATAATATAAAATAATTCCTGACCAGATTTGATCCAGCTATTGGCTTGAAAATAACTAGCCAACTGTAATTTGCCCGTTTCTGTAGCAATAATCATATAACGGTTCTTCCACTCAGTGATGGCCGTTTTGGTGTTGAGTAACGCTGTGATAAAACTTTGTTGTATATCATTCCTGGTTTTAGCTAATTCAATTAATTCTTTTTGTTTGGCTATGGAACTACTATGTTGATTGATTGTGTTTGCATCTACTTGTACCAATTGTTGTTGCTTGGCTATTACAACAGATTTGTCTTTGTTTAAATCTAATTTAGCAATTACTTTTTCTTTTGCCAATCCTTCATTGATGGTGAGTAACTGCTGCTGCATTTGTAAATCTTGCTCAATGAGTTGCTTTTGTTGTTGAGCGTTTTGGTTAAGTGCTTCAATGCTACTTAATTCTTTGGCTATTGTTTGCTTCTTTTGTTCAAAATAACCCTTTGGCAAAGACAAACCCAATTGATAAATCTGAAGCAGTAAGTCTTGATAGTTTTTTTGTATATCGCCTAAAGCATTTAGCGCAGGTAGTGTTTCTAATCTACTCAACCTTGCATTTGTGGAGCGCTCTTGTTTTTGTAGCTGCCTTTCCATCCATTGATCTAATAGTAATACCTGTTTGTAATCTGCACTACTTTGTATTATACCCAATAGCATCCCTTCTTTTACTTGATTGTTTTCATTGGCGAATAATACCACTAGTTTGCCATCTGCTTTACTCAACACCTGTTTAGGTAAACTATTACCAACTATACGAACAGGCGCTTTTACAATATCAGAATATTGAATAAAAAAACTGAGTGTACATAGTAATCCTATAATTACAAAAAAAAGGGCAATACCATGGCGAACAATCCAAGCAGGTCGGGTGCTGATGATTTCACGAACCTCTTGGCTATAAATTCGATCCGCCTCATCCAATGGATGAATCTTAGCTGCTTGAAGCATATCATCTAAACTATAGCTTTGATCATTTGGCATTGTAAATAATTATAGTTGCTTTTACTTTTATTTAATCGTTTTGATTCATCGTGCCCAATCAATTATTTAATCTTATAGCTAATCTCCCAACTCCAATTGATTTTTTACCAATGTATAATACTCCCCCTTCATGGCAGCAAGCTCTGCATGAGTGCCTCTTTCTATGATTGCTCCATTGTGCAATAACACAATTTGATCGGCATGTTTAACCGTACTTAAACGGTGTGCTACCACTACCACTGTTTTACCTTCAAAAAATGTTTGCAAGTTTTTAATGATGGTACTTTCATTATTGGCATCTAGCGAATTGGTGGCTTCATCTAGTAAAATTATATTGGGGTTCTTGTACACAGCCCTTGCAATGAGTATGCGTTGCTTCTGCCCAACACTTACGCCCGTTCCTTCTGCACCTATCTTGGTATTGTAGCCCAGTGGCAACCCTTCTATAAATGGAGTGATATTGGCAATATTGGCTGCATACCTTAATCGTTCTTTATCGGGGTAGTCTTCGCCTACAGCAATATTCTTGGCAATACTGTCTGAGAAAATAAAACTATCCTGCATCACCACCCCACATTGTTTACGCCATGCTCTATGACTAATGGCATTTAAGTTGAGTCCACTAGATTCTTGCGTATCACCTATATAAATATCACCTTTTAGTGGATCGTAAAACTTGAGTAACAATTTTAGCAAAGTAGTTTTGCCGCTGCCACTAGTTCCTACGATGGCGGTTACCTTACCCTGGGGTATTACCATATTAATGTTCTTCAAGACCGCTTCATTACCTGCACCAGGATAGGTAAAACTGATTTGTTGTAAGTGGATGGTTTTGTTTTGAGGGAGTTCTGTTGTTAGTTTTTGCTGAACTTCATTGCGATCATCCAATACAATTGGTTCTTCATCTGCCAGTTGATGGATCTCGTTCAAACGCTCTAAGCTAATCTTGGCAAATTGCCAGTTTTGAACAAAGCCAATCATTTGCTCTAACGGTGCATTGAGTTGACCAATGATATACTGAATGGCCAGCATCGCACCAAGCGTAATCTGACCCTGTATCACCGCCGTAGCAGCAATAAACGTGATCAATATATTCTTACCCTCATTAATGAAAAAAGCGCCTGCCTGTTGCCATTGATTAAGTGATAATCCCTTCATGCCCAGTTTAAACAGTTTTGCTTGCAGATGCTCCCATTGCCAGCGTTGTTGTTTTTCACTGCCGTGCAGCTTAATCTCTTGCATCCCCTGAATCAACTGAATCGTTCTACTCTGCTCGGCAGATGCAATATCAAATTGTTGATAGTCTAGTTGTTTTCTTTTTTGTAAAAACAAGATGATCCAACCTATGTAAACAATGCTTGCCGCTATAAATACCCCAAATATGGCAATATTATAATTGAGCAGCACGATGGAGAAAACAACTAGATTAAAAAGCGAGAACAGCGTACTGAGTGATGTGCCTGTTAAAAAGTTTTGGATACGTTGATGGTCGTTCATTCTTTGTAGAATGTCGCCTGTTTTCTTGCTATCAAAATAAGCCAGCGGCAAACGCATGAGCTTAATTAAAAAGCCAGTGAGAATGGTAATATTGATCCTGCTACTAATATGATACAATATCCAACTACGAATGAACTCAACGCTCAGTCTTCCTACAAACAATGCCAGTTGGGCAAAGAGTACGATATATACAAACTGCAGGTTCTGTGTATTGATGCCCACATCCACCACACTCTGTGTTAAAAAAGGAAAAACCAGTTGCAATAAGCTTCCCAACACAACCCCTAAAAAAAGTTGGAATACCAGTTTTTGATGTGGCCTTATATAGCCAATGAGTTGACTAGCATAATTTGTTGATGCTGGGTTGAAGTCTGCACTATATTCATTTTGATAAAAGTTTGGGCCAGGTTCTAGTAATAATGCAATGCCTGTTGGTTCGCCATCGATATTTTTATCACTGATCCATTTTGCTAGAAACAGTTCTTTACTGATTGTAATGATGCCTTTAGCAGGATCAGCAATAGTAATGTTGTTGTATTGATTATTATTGAATAAAAAACCGAAAGGCGTTTTTTTTTGAGGAGGTAAAACAATAAAATGGTTCTGACCCCAATGCAGTATTGCTGGCTTGGGAGAATCAACCATTAGTTTATCGAAGCTCAACTTTAAAGCGGTTGTTTGAAAACCAATTTTTTCTGCAGCATCGCTAATACCTAATAAGTTTACACCCTCCTTGCCAATCTCTGTTAACTCCCTCAACTTCTCCAATCCAAAAACCCTACCATAATACCTACTTACCATATACAAGCAAGTAGGTCCACAGTCCATCTGGTTTTGTTGGCGGGAAAAAGTGAAAGTCATTTTTTTAATTCAAATCTGATAATAACATATGAAAATGAAGCATCATTAATTGCTATTAATTAGTTTAAGGATTTCAACCTAATATTTTGTATCAATTCCCTCCACCAACCAAGTATTCTTCTATCTTTCCCTAAAAGCATTTTTCTTGTGCAATTGTTAATAGACAAATACTGACATTGCAAAAAAATAAAATAAGCGAGGCATAAAAGAAGGATTTTAATCAGTAGGAAATAAAGTAAAATAAAAATTATACTTAAATTATATATGTATATCAATTTAGAATCAGTCTCTGAAATATTTCAATTAATAAATTGCTACTTGGTCTAGGAGAATCAAAAGAAATAATATTCATTTTCCTATCAATTATAATATATCTAGGTATTGTGATTATTTTAAAAATATTTTTTAATTCACTGCTTGTAGTTTCTAACATTAGGAAATTTGATTTTGATGGAATTTTTTCCTGCTTACTTGCTCTAATCCAACTATTAACATCATCATCAAGTGAGAAATATAAAAATTTAATTTTCTTTGAATATTTTAACTCCAGTTTATGCGAATATTTAAATTCTTCCCTGCAAGGTTTACACCAACTAGCCCAAAAATCAATAAAGAAAAATGATTCTGAATTGCTCAAAATTATCTTTTTTAAAGTTGTTACGTTTTCTAAAGTAGTTGTAAGAAATTTATCACTTCCCAAAACAAACTTTTTGGGTAGAAATGCATTCTCCCCTATTATACTATTTTGAAGTGGAAGATTTACATACAATGATTTAGCTAAATATTCAACTCGTTTCAATAAAAGATTCTTAAAGTCACCGAAATATGTAGATTGAATATAATTGACTAAAATTTTTATTTGAGAAGTATCTTTAAAATATGAATAATCTTTATAAAATAGAAATACATTGTTAAAGTGTTCAACAGAGAATATATCACTATTATTAAATACTTCAATATTATTAAAAAGACTTGATCTTAAAATTTGTGCCATTCTTTTTTCGTAAAGGCCCTCTTTTTCATAAAACCTATGATATTCATTAACTAAGCTTAATGTATCATTGAAAGCAAAGTTGGAAATTTGTTTTAAACAGTCTTTTTTGAATTGATTTGATACTTGAAATTTTGAAAAATATCTAGAAGCAAACTTTATTGAAAATAATTTTTGTCTATGTATGTCTAATTCAGTAGTTAATATTTGATCGAAAGTTTCCAATGGTTTCCCCTTAGTAGAAAAAGTGAACCCTTTAATACTATCTAATAATATAGAAAAAAAATTAAGCTCAGCAGTTCGAGAACTATTTGATTTATGTTTAAATACAACTCCATTATACTGATTATCAAATATTTGAATTGAGTCATTCGGACAAATATAGAAAGGAGTTTCTAATGCATCTTGTTGTATAATAAAAACTGGTTTTTTAATGTTTAAACGATTATCGCCTTTTTTAAATGTCAACCTTTGGTCTACACCATTTTCATCAATATATTTAAACGCTAATTTATATTTTCCATTTTCGAAATCAAATAGCATTTTATCATTCGCCAAAATAAAAACATTTGACTTAATGCTTTTAGAATTCGTTTGTGATATAACACGTGTTAAAGAAAAAATAACGAATAAATGTATAAATAATAAATACTTCATAAATACAATTAATGCATGCAAGTTATTTTAAACTTGCATGCATAGTTTATTAAATCTTATACTTCTGCATATACAGAAGTACAAAGACACTTATCCCAAGTAGTGCTGCAAATACAAGATTTAGAAGAAGTTGATTTTGCTTTGCAACTAGTTTCTTCACAGCTTCCGAAACCATCTCCACCAATAATATGTTTACTCTGATTTCTCGTTAAAGCTACTCCGAGCTTTGAAAATTTGATTTCCATTATTTGTTTCATGACTTTTTATTTTACTACTCCTTTAAAAGTAGTGGTTAAAAAATTGTTTCCGCAGCTTAAAGCATCAGCAGTTGATTGGCCCGCTCAACCACTTGTTGATCAGCAAGTGTAGTACCGTTGAGCTATTCTTTTGGGTACTAAGCAAAAGAATGAGTTTGATTCTTTCAGTTAAGAAAGAAAATAATTAATGTCTTTTAATTGATAGTTTTTTGGCAACTCATACCCATCAATAAAGATAGTTGGTGTGTATTGTATTTTTACCATATCACACCATGCTTTCATTAAATCAATTTTCTCAGTCTGTTTTTGTAATTCCCCATTCATGGGGTACTTTATTGCAAACTGATCATAATTTTTTTCTTTGGCTAAATACCAGTCATTCAATGCATGTTCAGTTAATATCTCATCTCCTTTTGAAGCTATGGCTAATAGATGTTTAACTGGCTTAGAGCCTCGATCTTTTTCATTATTGGAGGTAGTAAATATAATCTGTGCTTTAATGGATGGGTTCTCTTTTATAATCTTTTCTAATTCTGGGTGTGCGGTTGCACATGGCCCGCAATATGGATTACATACTTTTACGATTGTTTTGGTGGCATTGGGGTTGCCGATAGTGATACCCAGCCCTTCCGTTGGGTATGGTAATATAGAAGGCTGCTTTTGTAAAAAAGGCCAGAAAACCTCATCATTGTATTTTAATTGTAAATAACTACGTTTTTCGTATTTAGCTGTTTGATTTCGTTTTAAAATTGGTTTTAATAAAAACCAAACTGCTATCGGAACAAATAGCGCTGAAAGTGCTGATGGCCAATGATTGATTATTATTTGCTCTATTGCTGCATAAGAAATGAAATTATCAATAACAGTAAGAATTCCTTCCACTAATAATACCGATTGCACTCCCAAACACAATACGCACCATTGTTTAGCAATCTTCCATTGATAATAAATAGAGAAAACAATATATGGCAATGCTAATAAAGAAAATAAGTTTAGTAAAGGTAAAACAGTATTGATTCCTGCAAATGCTGCAAATAATAAGGAGGAAGCAAAGTATGTAAAGCCCACTTCGCTCCATGTAAGTATGCCAAAAAATGAAGCAGCCTTGGTATTCAATACCGCACTGCAATTGGCTTTTTGTATTCCTGAGCATAATTGCTTAAGCAGTGGGTTACCCTTATCTATATCATACCACAACAATAATATAGAAGCAGTTAATCCTACCAATTTGGCAACTATATACAATGTGGCAACAAAACCAACCGTTCCATTTATGAATGGTATTATCACAGCGGCAAATATTACCATTGGAATTAGACCATCAGCTAGAGTATTCAATATTGCTTTACGTTGTTTATTCTTATAATTAGGTTCTCCTGATTGATCATTAGATTCTGCTATAACAATTGTTTCGCTCCATTGTGCTAGAAATTGTTCTTTTGAAATCGTTTCCTTTTTCCCATGCTGATTAAGGATATATGCATTATCATTTAAAATTTGATTAACTACAATAAACTGCCCGTTTTTATAATTGGTAATAAATGGGGTAGGTATTTCTGGTAGTTTATCTGCAGTTGTTTGAATAGCTATACTCTCTACATTCCATTTATTCAATGAATCTGAAATAGATAAGTAGCTGGGATAGTTTGGATGTGCTTCTACTGTTTCAATAATGGTTTGCATACTTACTTTAACCTTTATTTGTTTTAATAATGCTGCAATAACTAAAGGTTGGTTCTCCAGTAAACTTTTAAACATAACACCCAGTAACATATATTTTAATTATGCAATAAACTTCCAGCTTAAAATCTAAACGAAAAAACTATTTCGGGGGGTATTTTCTACACCCAAGGCAAACAAAACATATTTTAGACGTAAAAATAAAACAGGGTGTAGAAAATACCCCCCCCCATATATAATAAATTTATCATATTTATTCAAAAACATATTGCTTTTATCCCTATTTTGCAGTTCTCTAGATACCCCCAAGTATTCTTGTTTGTTTAAATTAAATTTTTATATATATGCCATCAATTATGATGTGTGATGACCATATTTTGGTTATGGACGCTTTGGGGGATTGTTTAAAGAAAGAAAATTTTACGATTGCTGGTGCTGCAACAAATGGCATTACTTGTATTGAATTAATACAAAATGGACTAATTCCAGATGTATTAATCTTAGACATTAGCTTGCCAGATATGTCAGGATATAAAGTAGCGCATTATGTAAAGAATCACTTTCCACAAATTAAAATTTTGGTCTTATCTATGATTACTGATGAAGAGGCTGTTAAAGCCATGATTAGGATAGGGGTGAACGGATTTGCGTTTAAAAGTATTAACCCATCTGAATTAGCAGCCATTATACACAGTATATTAAATGGTCAAATCTACTATCCCCCTAAATTTATTTTTACTCAAAAGGAAATTAACGAAATAGTTCTTAACCCAATTCCATGGGCTGAGCATTTAACAGACAAAGAAATTTTAACTGCACAGCTTCTCGCTAATAATTTATCCAGAAAACAAGTTGCAGGCAATATGGGCATTTCACCTTCTGCAATTAACAAAAAAATGGAACGTGTATTTAAAAAAACGAAACAAAATACTACTATTGGTGTAATCAACTTCTTAAAAAGCGTAGGGATTATTCAATAATCTTTTAGGGTTCCTATTCCCATAATACACTAAACGGTACTGCCCATAATTGCTCTCCAAACGGAACTACCTCTTTACCCCCATAAAGCACAATTCCTCCTTTAAAATCCTTACCAGTTAATTGTTTAAATACATTGATTCCATTAAAATCATCTTGATTTACCAATTCACTTTTTTTAACTTCAATGGCAATTAAAGACCCATCTGGTTGTTCTAATATAAAATCTACTTCTTTTCCATCGCTTGTTCTAAAATGGTATAGCTCGGCTTTTGCTCCTGTATTGCTTAATTGTTTTACCAATTCTGTAGCAACATAATTTTCAACTAAGTGACCAAAAAGTGCTGGCTTTAAGCTAGCCATTTGCGCTAAATCAGCACCCAATAAATGGCTAATCATACAAGTATCTACTAAATATCCTTTAGGAGATTTTACCAACCTTTTGCCAATATTTCTATACCAAGGTTTAACATCAAAAGTTAGAAACATCATTTTTAAAATATTTCTATACGTTTTTCCTGTTACAGAATTTAATCCTACCTCTCTTGCAATATCCGAATCATTCATTAAGCCTCCTGCTCTTGTTGCTAGTACAGTAAGCAAATGAGGCAATAACGAAATTTTATCTAATTCAGCTATCATCCTTACATCTCTTTGTAGTATAGTTGTAATATAACTATCGAACCAAATAGTACGCTCTTCATTTGTTGCTTGCGAAATTTCTGGAAAAGTGGCTATTTTAATTGCTTCTATTAATGATAATTTAGTTGATTTTAAACCCTTAAAATCCATTTTAAGTATCCTGCTAATACCAGTTCCATTATTTTTAGCAGCTTCTGCTGTTGTAAACGGATACATGGTTAAAACAGTCATCCTCCCAACCAAAGCATCCGAAAGTTTGGGAAACGCCAGAATATTTGCAGAACCAGTTAATAAAAAATAACTCGTTTTCTTTTTTTCATTTTTTAACCGCAATTCATCTACTACCAATTTCAATGCTCTAAATAATTCAGGTACCATTTGTGCCTCATCAATAATAATAGGAAGATCATAACTCATTAAAAAAGCTTCTGGGGCCGAAGCAGCAGCAGCCATCATGGTTGGTTTATCGAAGGTTATATATTCTACTGGTGTTTTATTTGCATTTATATGTTCTGCCAAATCTCTTACCAAGGTACTTTTACCAGATTGCCTCACTCCATTTAAAAAAAGGATTGGGCTCACTTTAAAAGCTTCTTGTACAAGGGAGCTGATATGTCTACTTAGAAATTGCATTCAATGCAAATATAAAGTAAAGTTTTAAATAATTTAAAGACAAGTTTTAAATTTGCAAACTATTCCATCAACCACCACTTATGCGTATGTGGTTTAATGGTGAAATTTTTCTTGATATATACTTGAATAAACTGCATGGCTTCATTAATATCATCTGTTAGTAAAATCAGTTGTTTGTCTTTGGGTGCAATCGTGCCTTTTTCTATCATTCGATCAATTACCTCCATCAGAGGTTGATAGTATTCCTTTCCAAATAATACAATCGGAAAATCGTAAATCACCTTGGTTTGTACCAAGGTAATAGTTTCAAATAATTCATCCATGGTACCAAAACCACCTGGCATAATAATGAATGCATAAGAGTATTTCACCAACAATACTTTTCTAATAAAAAAATAATCAATGGTAATACTTGTATGAACATAGGGATTGGCATGTTGCTCAAAAGGTAATTTAATATTGCAACCAACACTTTTTCCTCCATTTTCAAATGCCCCCCTATTGGCCGCTTCCATAATACCTGGGCCACCACCCGTCATAGTAGTAAAACCCAATTCCGCAATCATCTTACCCATATCCCTTGCTTTTTGATAATAGGGATGGTCTTCTTTAAATCGGGCACTTCCAAATACAGTAATACAAGGGCCAACAAAGTGAAGGGTTCTAAACCCTTTGATAAATTGTACAAATACTTCCCAGGCAAAACGTAATTCGTTCATCCTAGGCCTAGGACCATCTAAATAAACCAGTTCTTTGGCTGGTATAATTCGGTTCGTATTCTCCATAAAGATGCCTAATTTTAAATTGCTACAATTTAATCTATTCAGCCCATTTAATGGGCTTGCCATTTTAAACAGATCATGTATAAAAGCCTTATTCTTCTTTTTTTGTTTTGTTGCGCTCATTTTGTAAAGGCTCAACGATTGCTATATCCAACACAATTTCGTTATTATTCTATGAATGGGCCAGTGATGAATTATTGGAAAGATGCCGGTATTATGCAACAATTTTTGCAAGATTTAGATAGTACACTTTTATTGAAGCAAGGTTTTAAATTAGCACATAACCCATCTATCCAATTTTTACCTATAAATGCAGATGAATCGAATGGATCTAAACAAAAAGTGCAGATCCCTTATCCTCAAATTAGTATCAACTTAGTTGAATATTCCATAGCTGGTTATATACAACAGTTTAACCTAGATAGCGCTGATTCTACTTTTGCAAAAGAGATATCATCTGTTTTTAAACTGCAAATTTCTATTGCAGAAAGCCCTTCCAAAGCTCTGTTGAATAAGGATTTAGATATACTAATTAAACATGGGCCTAGCAATGGAATGGGTATTCCTATTGATAATTTACCAGTAACAGCCAATGGATTTTCTGAATTATTAAAAAAATCATTACACATTATATTAGACTCTACCAATCATTATGAATTGATAGAAATGAAAGTGGCTGGTGCTTTTGTAGGCGATAATTTTATTTTAGAAAAAACGGCTGGGCTTGCAAGAACGCCTGCTTACTCAAAAGATAAATTGAGTAAATACAACTACAACAATCAACCACAAATTATCCGTTGGGGAAATCAGGAGTATAGAGAAATTATTTTAAAAGGGAAAAACAAAACAGTACTTAAAGAAGCTTTACAAAAAGCAGTACAATCTGCACATGATTTATTTCATGCTGATATGGTTTTTTTATTACAAGAAGGCAGAGATGTATTCAATGATAAAAATTACCTGATGCAATTTCCTGCACAAATTGCTAGCGATGTAAATAACAATGGGCAAGTTTTTCCTTATATTAATTTAATTGATGGCAACTATCAATACTTAATAGAGGAAAAGGACACTATTGCACAATTTTCTATTAAGCGAAATATAGTTGAAGCAGATAAAAAACTATTTGCACATCAAGTAACCAATGGAGTTACGATGAGTTCTATTAGCAATATTGAAAACACTGAAAGAATCATTGCCATGAATTATCCTTTTGTAGTAGAAGGAAAAATGAAAGAACAACCTTTTAAAATATGCATTAGTAGTTGGCTTAGAGAAATCTATTTTAATAATCAATTAATTTGCATTACTTATGGAAACAAATTCCCCGAAAGATTTGTTTCCCTTGGTGAATCTATTGATGCAATTACTTTTAATGCGTTGATGATTCTTGCTTACAATCAATTTTTACAATAATATTATACCATGCGCATCATTTCGTATAACGTTAACGGCATTCGTGCTGCTATTAAAAAAGGCTTTGCCGATTGGCTAGCTACCAACCCTGCTGATATTATTTGCTTACAAGAAACCAAGGCCAATAAAGAAGATGTAGATCTTACTCATTTTGAAAAAGCTGGGTATAATAGTTATTGGTTTTCTGCACAAAAAAAAGGATATAGTGGCGTAGCTATTCTTAGCAGAAAAGCACCAGATCAGGTTTTTTTTGGAAATGGGATTGAACAAAGTGATTTTGAGGGCCGCGTTCTCAGGGCCGATTTTGGAGAGATTACCCTTATTAATGCCTATTACCCTTCGGGTACTAGTGGAGCCGAACGGCAAACATATAAATATCAGTGGCTGAAAGAGTTCAATGCCTATTTAGAGAACTTAAAAAAAGAAAGACCTCAATTAATTGTAGTGGGCGATTACAATATTGCCCATGAAGCCATTGACATTCATGATCCTAAAGGCAATAAAAATTCTTCGGGTTTTTTGCCCGAAGAGAGGGAATGGATGAGCCAGTTTTTATTGAATGGCTGGGTAGATACTTTTAGAATTAAAAACCCAACTTCCACGGGTGGTTATAGCTGGTGGAGTCAGCGCTTTCCCTCCGTACGCTTGCAAAATAAGGGTTGGCGTATAGATTATATCTGCATTACTCAAAATCTCTTGCCCAAGCTTAAAACAGCTACTATTTATCCGCATATAAAACACAGTGACCATTGCCCTATTTTTGCCGAATTAAAAAAATAGTTCAATTTTTTAGCATGCTTATTTATAATGTAACAACCAAAGTGGCTCATGCAGTTCATGCCGATTGGCTGTATTGGATGAAAACAACGCATATTCCGGCAGTGATGCAAACGGGCTGTTTTACTACCCATTATTTTGTTCGCTTATTAGAAGTGGATGAAGAAGATGGCCCTACTTATGCGGTACAATACCATGCAGCCGATCAAGCAGATTATGATCGCTACCTAATATTGTTTGCGAAAAATTTGCGGGAAGAGACTTTACAAAATTGGGGCAACCAAATCATCGCTTTTAGGTCAATTATGCAGTATGTGAATTGAGTGTGGATAGTTTAAGAAATAGTATTTGGTAATAAAAAATCTTCCTTATATTCCCTTGAAACCCTTATAGGGGTTGAATTTCAGCCGACTTGCCCTGAAACCCTTTACTGTATTGATTTTCAGAAGATTCGATGTATATTTTTTTTACCCTTACATGATGCCAAAATCTGCTATAACCCTTTATTAATAGGGGTTTTACCGCAAACAACCTATTTAAAAAAATAAAGAAATTATTTTGTTGATGAATAAAAGCGAATAAATTTGTTACTCTTAACAAAATCATTAAAAACACATCTATGAACAAAGCTGAATTGATCGCTCACCTGGCTGATGACGCAGGTATTACTAAAACACAAGCAAACGCTACTTTAGATGCATTTATCGATGCCGTAACTAAAACATTGAAAAAAGGAGATAAAGTAACTTTAGTTGGTTTTGGTACATTCTCCGTTTCTAAGCGTGCTGCTAGAACTGGACGTAACCCACAAACTGGCGAAACCATCAAAATTAAAGCAAAGAAAGTTGCTCGCTTTAAGGCTGGTAAAGAATTAAGCGGAAAGCTCTAATTCCATCAAAAAAAAGAATTGAACCCCGCTTTGGCGGGGTTTTTCTATTTTTACACTTTATTCATCTTTATTACAAACAAATAACATGGGCAGAGGCGACAAAAAAACAGCTAAAGGAAAAAGATTTCAGGGTTCATTTGGTAAGTCAAGACCAGTAACTCCTCCTAAAGGCAAGAAAGTAGAAAAGAAAGCAGAAGAGAAAGCTTCTTAAAATAGTTGGGGGTTAGTGTACCTAAATACTACTAACCCCCACTCGTTTTAATTAATATTCAATTAGGCTTTACGTTTATTGGCTGCAATAGTAGTAATAGCATTTACCAATATATCTAAATCGGCCAATCGAGTATACACATGTGGGGTAACTCTTACACAGCTAATATTTTCCCATACAATTCCTACTGTATGTATTTTATAATTGGCAAATAATTGTTGGTCTAATTCCGATGGCGTCATACCATCTATAGAAACTCCACAAATTGCGCAGGAATAAGCATCTTTTAAAGATGTATTGATTCTTACTCCAGGTACATCTTTAACTTTATTAGCCCAATAATTTTTTAAGTACCGTATTCTCTCTTCTTTTCGTTTGCTGCCAATAGCAGTATGAAATGCTATAGCTTCCCCAATACCCTGTTCTATGGGAAAGCTTCTTGTACCAAGGGTTTCAAACTTACTTATATCAGTGCTATTAGGTTTATCATTGCAAACAAGCGGCCATACTTTTGCAATTTTTTCTTTCTTAATCCATAACATGCCAGTTCCTATTGGAGCACTTAAAAATTTATGCAAACTAGTGCCAAAATAATCACATCCTAAATCGGGTACTTTAAAATCGAGTAAGCCAAATGAGTGGGCTCCATCTACAATTACTTCTATGCCCTTCCGCTTTGCCATTGCACAAATTTTTTGTACAGGCATTATTTGCCCAACCCAGTTTATAATATGCGTAACATGTAATAATTTAGTATTTGCCGTGATGGCATTTTCGTATGCTCGTACAATTTTTTCATCATCTTCTATTGGAAAAGAAAAATTCAATTGTTTGTATACTATGCCATCTCTTAATTCACGTTGCTTCCAGGCATTGATCATATTGGGATAATCTTGTTTTGTACCAATAATTTCATCTCCTTTGGAAAAATTAAGGCCAAAAATTACCGTATTCAAGGCTTCTGTTGCATTTCTGTTGATGGCAATTTCTTCGGATGAACAGCCTGCCAGCAATGCCAGTTTATTCCTCAAAGGCTCTCTCCCCATATCTAAAATGCGCCACATATAGTATGAGGGCGCCTGATTGGCCAATGAATTGTATCGCTCAACAGCCTCTTGAACTACCCTGGGAGAAGGGCTTACTCCCCCATTATTAAGGTTAATAAGATTAGAATTCACTGTGTACCCTTGTTGAATAACCTGCCAATAATCCTCATTGCTGGCTACTTCCAATGGGCTTAAATGCTTGATTTTGTTGGAAGCATCCGAAAAAGAGGCAGCATTTAATTCATTAAAAAAACCATACCCGGCAAAAACACCAGACAATGCTCCCATTTTTTTCAGAAAATCCCTGCGTTGTTCCATGATAAAATTTTAACAGTTAAGATAAACAATAAGGCTGAATTAGGGTTATTTGAATAGTGTATCTTTGTATTTTAAGCCTGTGATCATGAAGAAAAAGATTCAATTATTGGGAATATTGGTTTTTGTGGTGTCTTCCAGTAATACTTTACTTGCTCAATGTTCTATTTGTACTAAAACGGCTTCTCAATTAGGAGAAGGCCCTGCTTCTGCATTGAATTCAGCTATTTTATACTTGGCGTTTGCCCCCTTTGCCATTGTTGGTTTTATTGGATATAAATGGTGGAAGAACGAAAAACTCAGTAATCCTGATTAATAAAAATCAAGTTCTCGTCGCATAATTGAAAAGAAAAATTATACTCGTTGATGGCACGGAAAACAGGCTTTGTTTATAGCGATGCGCAAAATAAACTGATGCCAAACCAATATTGGCTCC
>JAVHPL010000089.1:31880-47454 GCA_036170555.1 Sediminibacterium sp.
GGCTTTGTTTATAGCGATGCGCAAAATAAACTGATGCCAAACCAATATTGGCTCCTGCATCTATAATATGCTTGGGTTCAATTGGGAGTTCTATATCATATTGATTTTGTAAGAATACCTGTGTAAAAGTATACTTGTCGGTTGTTTTACTTCTTAAATGAAAAGTAGTTTGATACTTTGCAGAATAAAAACTTCCATATTTTTTAAATAAGAGGTGGGTATAAAATTTAATTCCATCTACTAATCCAAATGCTTTGATGAGTGGTTTAAACCGAGAAGCCATTGAAAAAATTTAATAAAGCAAAGTAATCAATTAAGGCTTAAAAGAAAATAAAAAACTCACTTTCACGGCAGAGATTAATGGAAATTTTCTCACTTTATAATAGAACAAAGCCTTGTGGTGTTTAATTAAAAAACAAAATAAGCGAACATTCATAGATTGCTGCAATGATTTACTCCAAAGAGTATAAAAAGTTTTGAAGAACTGCGTTTGTGCTGTATCTAATTGAGAAAGATTAGTCCATGCTTGCAAGTGCAATTGCAACATATTTCGGTAAGCATTTCTATGTTCGGTTTCTGATAAGCCTTTTTGAATAGTTACATTATTATCATGGGCTCGTTGATACACCAAAATTTCAGGTAAAAATTGAATGCCTCCATGAATGGTTGCTTGCATCGCCAACCACCAGTCATAATATACTGTTGCCGGTATGGGCGGTAAGCTTTTAATAAATGATTGCCTAATAATCATTGCGTGCCCACTTACTGTATTAAACATGGCCAATTGTATAGGATCGGTTCCCTCTATTCTACGATTCTTTTTATTGGGTGTGGGATTGATAGGGATGGTACCAGTAAACCTTACTGAATCGCAGTAAATACAAGCAACTTGGGGATTCATAGCTGCTAGCATTTTTTCTAGCTTGGTATTTACCCAATAATCATCCTGATCTGCAATGGCAATATATTCGGATGATGCCAATTGAATGGCTTTTTGAAAATTGAGTGTGAAGCCTAAGTTGATTTGGTTGCAGTATAACTTGATACGATCATTTTTTTTAGCCAGCTGGCTAAGCAGTTGAACCGTATCATCTGTAGATGCATCATCCACAATTATCAATTCTTCTATTGGATGGGTTTGAGATAAAATAGTATTGATTTGTTCCTGAACATAATGCGACCCATTATACGTGCACATTACTACAGAAACTAGTTTGTTCATATGTATATTTTTTCTGATTAAATCAATTGATGTAAATATACTCAAAGAAAATATGCATAAACAGGGCTTTGCTATATATTTATGTTATGAACAACTCCCAATCTCTCCCATTGATTTCTGTAGTGCTAGCTACCTGCAATGGTGAACAATTTATAAGGGAACAATTAGATTCTGTTATTAAACAAACATACGCACACTTAGAAATAATTGTAGTAGACGATAAAAGCACCGATAACACTGCGAGTATTATAAAAGAATATCAACAAATATTTCCCAATATTCTACTCTATATTAATGAAAATAATATTGGCTATGTAAAAAATTTTGAACAAGGTTGCCGCATAGCCAAAGGAGAATTTATTGCACTATGCGATCAGGATGATCGTTGGGATTTAGAAAAAATTAGCAAACTCTATGCGGCAATTGGTGATTACGCCTTGGTGTATGCCGATTCTGTATTATGCAATGAAGCAATGCAACCCATTGGTAGCAATATTTCTACTAGGGTAAACTGTACTCATTTTAATAGCCCTGTTCAACAAGCCGTATTTTGCCGAATTTATGGTCATGCCATGTTAATTCGGTCTAATTTTTTGCAAAAAGCCTTTCCGTTTTTACCAATTATTCCGCACGATTGGTGGATTGCTTATACGGCTACTATTCATGGTGGCATTGGTTATTTGCCACAACCATTGGCTTACTACAGACAACATAGTAAAAATGTATTTGGTGCAGTGGGTGGTAAAAGAAACAAAGCGGCTATCAAAAATTCTCGCCGCCGTGAACAGGAATTAGCTAGAGAAAGAGTGAAGGCTTTTTATGACTATTGCCCAGCATATTTAACCAAAGAGAAAGCCATTTTACAACAATTGGTTAACACATATAGTAGTTTTAGTATAGCCAATAATTTTAGTAGAATGTGGTTGTTTTTTTTGTACTATAATTTATTACTTGCTTCTAAAAAAAGATCCCTTGTTAGAAAATGGCTTTTCTGTTTTAAAATGTTTATCAAAATTATTTAGCCTCCAATTACTTTAGCTATTCACCTAAATAAGCTGTTGATATATTTGTACATATTGTTCAGCAGCAGTTTGCCAATTAAAAAATGTAGCCCTTGCTTTAATTTGGTTTACTCTATTGTGGAGTATATAATCTTTCATTCCTTCGTTAAAAAATGCCTGCATTTGAGTAGGATCAAATGAATTAAAAATATATACAACATCTCCTCCAATTTCGGGTAAAGAAGTATAATTAGAAATAAAAATAGGCTTGCCAAAATACATGGCTTCTACAACTGGCAATCCAAAACCTTCTACCAAAGATGGAAAAACAAAAGCAGCACAGTTATCATAATACCATTGTTTATCATTTTCAGATACAGGGCCTGTAAAAACAATTCGATCCTCTACTCCCAAAGCAATGGCTTCATTCATTATTTTTTGCTTATACCATTCTTGCTGGGTAATGCCAGCAATGATCAATTCATATTCATTATTACAAAGCAATGCAGGCAGTACATGAAAATTTTTTTTCTCTGCAATAGTTCCTATTGTAAACAGGAATGGTTTTTTAGGCTGGAATTGTGGAACTTCTAGAAATTCATTGCTAGTAAAATTACATCCATTGTATATAACCGATGTTGGCTTATTGGTTAAATTAATTAACCCTTGCACATCTTTATATGTGTGCTGCGAAATAAAACTAATATAAGAACTGGCATTTACTTTTGCTTGTATTGTTTGCAACCATGCTTTTCTTTTGGCTAAGGGTTTGCGCTGATCGTGGTAATAATTTAAATCGTGTATGGTAAATAAAATAGGCTTTTTAAAACCAAAAGGGAAATATTCACTATCCTGATTACTAGTATGCCATACACTAATATCAGCAGCATTTGGCAACAAAAATTTATGCCAAAATTCTACAGAGCGCCAATTGGTATTTTCTAAAAAATTAATTTTACTAGATGCGGGTCCAAATATTTCTAGCTGCAAGTTAGTTTCATGCATAGCAAGCATTAATGCATTGGATAATTGAAAACAAAAATGATAAAGCCCTGTATTGGGATACTTCATTCGTTCTGCATCAAATAAAATTTTTTTTGGCACGGGCATTACATTCCAGTTATAATTTACCTCTTATGTATATTGTTTTACAAAATTAAACAAGTTAAAATTTGGATTGGCCACTTGTTGAGTAATTGCATTAAATAAAACTGTTTTATCTATGTCTTTCATTTTGCTTTGTGCAATCAATTGATATGCCCGTTGCGTAAATAACCAACATTTTCTTTCGGAAGGAATATGCTTAAGCTGTTCCTTTTCTATAGATACTGCCAATTCATTGATTCCTTGTTTTGCTGATGCTACTGTTTTAAAAACAAGTATTTCTTTTGCCGTTCCCGTTGCCGGAGATACCATTAAGCGCAAATTTTGTACAAACTGATCTGCACCTGGCCGATCACTTTTATTTACTACAAAAATTTGGGCAATCTCCATTAAGCCCGCTTTCATGGTTTGTATCTCATCTCCTGCTTCGGGCACTACCACCACTACCGTAATATCTGCCAAGCCTGCAATTTCTATTTCACTTTGTCCTACTCCTACCGTTTCTACAATAATTTGATCATATCCAGCACATTGCAGTAAAGAAGTTATTTCAATTATGGATGGATGTAATCCGCCCAATGATCCTCTTGTAGCCAGTGATCGAATAAAAACATTCTTTGTATTATACCAATCGCTCATTCTAATTCTATCACCCAACAATGCACCCAAATTAAAAGGAGAAGAAGGGTCTACGCATAGCACGGCTACTTTTTTTCCTGCCGATACCCATGTTTCAATTAATGCATCAACCAAGGTACTTTTACCTGCACCTGGAGGGCCCGTAATACCTATTACTGGTGTTGTTCCTGCGGGTAACTCTTGTAAAAAATCTTCATAACCTGGCACTTTATTTTCTACCAATGAAATGGCTCTTGCAAGCGATTTTTGATTGCCCTGAATTACGTCATTTAATAATTGATCCCACATATACGTTATGTAAATGTAAATTTATGCTATTGGTATGCCAAAAAGTGCAACAAATATTTTACTTGCGTTAAGCATTCTTCTACTTGCAGGATTACTTTGGAGTAGAGCATTGCTTTCTATAGTAACTGGTATGATGGCTATTTTTGCGCTTAATGAATGGTATATTAACAAGAAGCCATCATTTAAACAGCCTATATTCATTTGGTGTTGCATCCCATTAATTTTACTGTTTACCGGAATATATCAAGATGGGTTCACCCCTAATAATAACCAATTACTACTCACTTTTGCAGTTTATCCAATTGCTGGATTAACGGCCATTACTGCTAATAAATTTGATTTTACTAAAACCATTTCACAGCCTTGGATTCATGCAGCATTAATTGCATTGGTATATCCATTGGGTTGGTTTATATTTTATTCAAGTACAGCAATTGAACAATATGGGATAGGCAAATCATTGCCCGTGTTTATGGACAATGACCATGTAAGATTCAGTATATTTCTTTGCAGCGCCATGTTGTTTACCCTATTGCCTGTAACCAACGCCCGTTATAAAAAAACCTCTTTTATTATTTTATTAATAGCCATTTTATTTCTGGCTGTAAGAACTGCATGGGTATTGGCTTTCATCATTTTACTAGGATTTGGTATTCACCAAATTCTCCATAACCCATCATTCAAAAGATATACTTCAATCAAACTCATTATTGCAATAATATGCATTATTGGTTTGATAGGAATTTTCCCTACTGCTCAACAAAAAATCAAGTACTCCATTTACGATTGGCAACATTTTAATCAAAAGGGGTACGATTCTACCTATTCTGATGGAACAAGAAGAGCAGTGAATATGGCTGCATGGAAAGCTATACAAGATGATCATGCAACTTCAATTGGATGGTCGGCTATTTCTTCTACCTTAAAAAATAAATTCACTCAACAATTCAATGGCCATACAACTCAATATGGGTGGCCCTTTAATCAATGGCTTTTTTGGTGGATGGGAAGTGGCTGGATAGGCATGTTATTATTTAGCCTTTGGTTGTTTTATCCTGCTTGGTATGGGTTTATGCACAATAATCCTTTTCTTATTATTTGGACTTTTGCCATTGCAGTTTCTTGCTTAGTAGAAACTACACTCAATTATCAATATGGTGTTTTTTTGCATGTTTGGCCACTTGTTATTTGTTGGCAATCATTCAAAAAAAATTTAGCGTAATAATCTATAATTCCTAAAATCGAATAATCGAATTCCCGTAGCTTTTTCAAAATAATATAGAAGCTTATTTTTAAATGAGAATTTTTTTTGACTGATATCTAAATTGGTTTTCCAATTTTGTTTGGAAATTCTTTGATGCATTACAATAGGATGTGTACCTGTAAACAATTGTAGTGAGTCGAATGTGTCAAAATTCCATGCTGCTGGGCTTTTCATCATATCTTCTAATGCAGCATCTGAATTCCAAAGCTTACTAAAGTTTTTCATTTTTTTCATCATCTGCTCGGGAGATTTTACCCAACCATAATGATATATATAAGCATCAATGGCTTTTACTTGCAACTTTTTTGATCCTCTTCTAAAACCCTGAGCATCTTTATAAGAACGGATAGTTTGATCATTTCGAATAATTCTTACTTCATGGCTATACCATTTTCTGCTATCTCCAACATAATCATACGTTCCATAAAAATGCAAGTATTTAAATAATAAACCATCCACTGTTTTATCTGCTGCGTATTGCTCGCATGCCTGCCGAATAGTTTCATGATATTGTTCATGTACTACCTCATCTCCCTGAATATAAAATGCCCAATCACTTTTTGGATTAATTAATTCAAATGCTTTATTGGTTTCTGCCGCCAAAACAGTTCCTCCTTTACGTAAACTAGCATCCCATACCGAATGATGAATCTTAATTTTTTTATCTTTAATTGATTCCATTAATGCAAGCGTTTCGTCGGTACAATCACCAACCAGAATAATCATTTCATCTACAACAGGTAAAATAGATTTGATAGCCTCTACTATTGGATAATCATTTAAAACAGCATTCTTAATAATGGTAAAGCCAGAAATATACATTTTAACTAAATTGTATACCAAAGAACCGAAAACTTTCGCATCTTAGTGTTGCAATGGAAAAAACACTTTGTTTTGATTTTGGAAATACCCGTTTAAAAGCGGCTTTATTTGAAGATAGAGAATTTGTACATGAAATTATTTTGCCTGATGCCAGTACCCATACTATTCAGTTACTGATTGATCAATACGAGCCTACCAAGAGCATTTTATCTTCAGTAATTCTGCATCCCCCAGAAATTGAAGCATTGTTAAGCAAAACAACCCGCTTTCATAAATTGGGTCATACCAGTAAACTGGCCCTCACTACTCCTGTAGGAAAGCCCGAAACCATTGGGGCAGACAGATTGGCCATGGTGGCTGCGGCTGTAGATATGTTTCCCAATCAACATAACCTAGCCATTGGCCTAGGGTCTTGTATTACATACAATTTTATTAATAATCAGCACGAATTCTTAGGTGGGAGTATTTCTCCAGGAATGACCATGCGTTTTAGGTCTATGAATGAATTTACCGCGCTTTTGCCCATGGTTACCCCTGAACATCACTTTCCTTTGGTAGGATACGACACCAAAACTAACCTACTCAGTGGGGTAATTTTGGGGATGTCCAAAGAAATTGATGGGATTATTGACGCTTACTCATTGAAATACAGCAACTTTAACGTGCTATTAACCGGTGGAGACATGCCTTTTTTTGTACCGCACCTAAAAAACAGGATATTTGCCGACCCAAACCTAATTTATAAAGGCTTATATGCGATTAGTGAGTACAACAACAAGTAGGCTGGCTTATATGGTTAGTTTCATCATCATCTCTTTTAAATTAACTGCCCAGGTTAATTCTCCTTATTCAAGATATGGAATTGGTAACCTGATGGGCTCCCAACATATTATTGGCCGCTCGATGGGTGGCATTCAAGCTGCTTATGCAGATGGACTAAGTAATAATATAGTTCAATCGGTTAATTTTAATAATCCGGCCACTTATGGGGCTTTTTATTTAGTATCGTATGATTTATCTTTATTATACGATACCCGAACACTAAAAAGCAATAATCCAGAAGGTATTTTTAAATCGAGGTATTTAATTCCATCTTATTTAGCAGTGGGCATGCCCCTGAATAAAGCCAAGGGATTGGGACTGGCCTTTGGATTAAGACCTGTAAGTAAAATTAATTACGCTGTTATTACTCGCGGTAGAGTTGCCAATGATAGCATCGGCACAAGTTATGAAGGAACGGGTGGTATGAATCAGGCTTTTGTGGGTATTGGTAAGCGTTGGAAACAGGTAAGTATTGGTTTTAATACAGGCTATACATTTGGCAGAAAAGAAATCAGTACCAAAAAAACTTTTTTAAACGATACCATTGCTTACGCACAGTCTAATACAGGTTCTACTACTACGTATGGAAATATGTTTTTGCAATTAGGTATGCAGTATGAAGTTTCTCTTAAAAAAATAGAAAACAAAGCATCCAAACAAACCGAAAACTATTTATTACGTTTTGGAGCTACCGCCAATTTGCAGCAGTCTTTGAATGCAAAACAAGATCAAGTTGTTGAAACCTTTACAGTAGGAAGTATTGGCAATTTTATAGGGATAGATAGTATTGCTAAGTTTAACAATGTAAAGGGAACCATTGTTATGCCAGCTTCTTATGATGCAGGTTTTGTATTTCATAAAACAGTAAGCAGCACCCGTGGTATTTTTGAAATGTGGTCGGTTGGTGCAGAATATAGTTCTACTCTTTGGAAAAACTATCGCTTTTATGGTCAAACAGATCCTGCAATAACCAATAGTTGGGCTATGAAATTAGGAGCTCAATTTAGTCCTAACCCACAAGCCATCAGAAATTATTTAAATAATGTAAACTATCGGGTTGGTTTTACCTTTGGCAAAGATTATATTGATGCAGATGGGAATGGTTTAAAAACGAGTACTATTTCATTTGGTGCAGGTTTTCCTATTCGCAAATGGAGGGCTTATGAAACACAGTACACCGTTGTTCAAACCGCCTTACAAGTGGGTAAAAGAGGATCTAGCAAAAACAATATAACCGAAAACTTTGTGCAACTTTCATTAGGCTTTAGCTTAAATGATACTTGGTTTATTAAACGTAAATATGACTAATCATTCACATACTTTTCAATGGATTGCAGCCTTGTTTATGGGCTGCTTTTTTATGGTATCCTGCGAAAATGATGTGAATGAAGTAAAACAATTGGGTATAAAAAAACCAGGTATTGAAGAAGGAAAAGACATTGTAAGTTATTTAAGTGTTAGTGGGGTGATGAAAGCCAAATTGATGGCGCCACTTATGTTGCGATTTCAAGGGGATAGTTCTTTAAAATCGGAGTTCCCAAAATCGTTGTATGTAGAATTTTACAATGATAGCATGAAAGTGGAAAGTAGGCTGAGAGCTAAATATGGCAAATACTTAGAGCAAGACAGAAAAATATATTTAAGAGACAGCGTGGTAATTATTCGTGTAAATGGGGACACCCTCTATACTAGTGAATTATTTTGGGATCAAACCTTAGAAAGGTTTTATACCGATAAATTTGTAGAGATCAGTCAACGTGAGCCAAGGCAAAAATTATTTGCAAAAAAAGGTTTTTCGTCTAATCAACAACTTACTCAAATTTCCTATTTTGACTTGCAACCAGGAAGTTATATCATACTTCCAGATAGCAACGCAGCCGCACCAACACCACCAACACCAACACCAACAACACCAACATCATCATCATCATCAGGTACCATTAAACCGGCACCCACCTTATTACCTGTAAAACAGTAAGAAAAAATTAAACTATATATTATGGAATACAGAAGAATGGGCACAACAGGACTTCAGTTAAGCGTACTAGGCTTTGGAAGTTGGGTTACTTTTCACAAACAAATTCACGACAATAGTGCAGATGAATTAATGGGCATTGCTTATGATAATGGCATTAATTTTTTTGACAATGCCGAAGTGTACGCATTGGGTGAAAGTGAAAAAATGATGGGACGTGTATTAAAAGCAAAAAATTGGGACCGTACTTCTTATGTGGTTTCTTCCAAAGCTTTTTTTGGTTGGAGAGGAGCTCAGAATAAACCAAATCAAACAGGGCTTAGCCGCAAACACCTTACAGAAGCTTGTCATGAAGCATTGCAGCGTTTGCAGATGGATTATCTGGATTTATTTTTCTGCCATCGCCCCGACAAAAATACCCCCATTGAAGAAGTGGTTTTAACCATGAATACTTTAATTCAACAAGGGAAAATTTTATACTGGGGAACTAGCGAATGGAGTGGAGTAGAAATTATGGAAGCGCATAGGGTTGCCAGAGATTATCGTTTAATTGGGCCTTCAATGGAACAACCTCAATATAATTTATTCGAGCGTAATAAAATGGAAAACGATTTTCTGCAAGTATTTAAAAATGTAGGCTTGGGAACTACTATTTGGAGTCCACTAGCATCTGGTTTACTTACCGGAAAATACAATGAGGGAATTCCCGAAGGTAGTAGACTGGCTATTGAAGGTTTTGATTGGTTAAAGGAAAGAACTTATGTTGAAGCCAAAATTGAGAAAGTAAAGAAATTACAATTACTGGCTAACGAACTAGGAGTATCATTAGCAGCACTAAGTATTGCCTGGTGTGTTAAGAATCCACATGTAACTACCGCTATCTTAGGTGCTACTAAAAAAGAGCAACTAACCGATAATTTAAAGGCGATGGATGTTTTATCGTTGCTCAATACCGAGATTTTACAGAAAATAGAAGATATCATGCTGAACAAGCCGGTATTAGCAGAATATTAATTCAATTATACTTATTTTAAAGGCAGGGGCAGGTACCCTGCCTTTTGTTTTATAGTAGGGCAAAAAATAATGACGCTTCATTTCCAACCTTTTTAACATTCACCACTCTTATTAAAGAATAATTCTTGGAACAGGCAGCAAACATACAAACGGCTATTGTACAAAGGGCCTGCAAAGGAGATGCAGCAGCTAGGGCTTGGTTGTACCAGCAATACAGCAAAGCCATGTTTAATATTTGTATCAGGATGACTGGGGATAGGGCAAGTGCAGAAGATATATTACAAGATGCTTTTATACTTGCTTTTAGTAAACTGGAACAATTAAAAGAAGCAAATCAGTTTGGAGGATGGGTAAAAAGAATTGTAGTAAATGAATGCATTAGGCAAATGAAAAAAAATATGCATTGGCAAGTATTGGATACAAACTATGATGAAGCAGTACAGGATGAACCCAATGCATGGTGGAAAACAGTGGATATGCAAATCATTCATCAAGAAATTAAGGCCCTGCCCCAAGGATGTAGACAGGTTTTTAATTTATATGTTATAGAAGATTATTCGCATAAGGAAATTGCATCAGCATTAAGTATTTCAGAATCTACCAGTAAAAGTCAATATCAACGAGCAAAACAATTATTAAAAGAACGCATCAACAAATATGTAGCCATTCATGGATGAGTTAAAAAAACATATTCAAAACAACAAGGAAGCACTAGACTGTGAAGAGCTATCGCCAATTGTTTGGGAAAATATTCAGGCACAATTAAAGTCTGCTCCCAAAACTATTCGGGTTATTCAGCTAGTACCATGGGCTGTAGCTGCCTGTTTAATTGGATTATTAGGTATTGGTGGATGGTATTTTTTACAAGAACCTTCTGTAAAAAAAGTAAGTAGTTTGGTAACAAGTAAAGTTGCAAATAAAACGAGAGTTCATAAAGAAGATCAAATTGTTAAAAGTAAACCAGCAGAAGAAAAAAAATCAATAGTTGAACCCATGATTATTCAAAATAATTCAGAAGCCCCTTTATTAGCAAAACAAGAAAACCAATTTTATTCAACCCAAAAAAGATTAGTAACTAAATCTGATAATAACTCATCATCTTACACAAGCACAGAACCAATAGAAATTTCTTTGGCTGCTTTTAAAAATCTAGAAACTAGTTTCACGCAGGTAATTCATTTGCAAAAAAACAGAATCAATACCATGCCGATGTATGCAGAATCTGCAGGATACTTTAAAGATTTTAGCTTGAAATTAAAAGAAATGGACCAAGAAGAAAAATCAATTCAGGTTGCCATTGCAAAAAAAGGACTTAACAACGAATTACTAGATCAACTCATTAATTTATATCAACAAAAACTCATTATTCTAAAACAACTGCAGCTTGAGATGAATAAAACCAACAATCGTTTTAAACAAAATCGTGGGCCAGTTGACACTACCCGCACTTATTTCATCAACATTTAAAAATGGTATCGTATGTATATGAATCAATTAGTAAAAAGCCTAATGGCAATGGCAATCATGGCATTTTCAACAACAGTAAATGCACAGGAAAAACCAGTAATAAAATCAACTACCCCGGTAGCTGCAAAAAATAGTATCCAAAGCAAAAGAATAGCCCCGCTGGATATAGAAACCGCTGCAATTAAGGCAGAAACTGAGGCACTGAATGCTGAGAGTGCAGCACGTAGAATAGAAGTTGAAGCAATGCGCGCAGTAGATGCAGCATTACGTGCTCAGAATATTTCTATATCAAATGATGAAAATAATTTTACTAGTGGAAAAGAATTAAAATCCAAAGAAGTAAGCCAAGAAATAGCCGTAACAAAGTCTGCAGATATTTATATTGATAATACTTCTAGAAATATTGTAATTAAAACTTGGGACCAACCTAAAGTAAAAATTACTACTACCGTTTATTTCGAAGGGGATGGTAAATTAAGTGACGAAGAATGGTTTGAAAAACTGAATATTTCATTGAAAACACTGGGATCTTCTGTAAAAATAAAATCGGGTAACATTGGTGGCGGAAGCTATACAATAAATGGAACTACTTATGGTTGGACGGGGCAGCCCAATAATAATGTAGCTGTTTTTAATGGCGACGGTCAAAATATTGGAAGCAAAAATAATATCAAAAGAGTGGTGACCATCTTTATTCCTAGCAGCAATAAATTAGACGTTGAAAGCAAATATGCCGATGTGCAAATTTTCGGTAAAATTAACAATGCTACAATTGATTTAACCAATGGCAATTTAGATGCAGAAGATTTTACGAAACTGTATCTACGTTCTAAATACGCCAATGCATCTATAGGAAATATTGCCAATGCAGAAATTGAATTTATGAATGGCAGATTAACTACAGGAAATATAGAAGATGCCGATTTAGATTCTAAATATAGTACCGTTGAAATGGCGGATATTAAAAACCTGATTTTTAGAAGTACCAATGATGAATATGAAATAGAAGCCATTGACCATATACGGGGTAGAAAAAATTATGGCAACTTACGCATCACTAAATTAAAGGCAAGCTTAGAATTAGATGGAACCAATGCAGACATAAAAGTTCGTCAGATTAATAGCGGAGTAAATTTAATTCGAATTGATAATAAATACGCCGATGTCCGATTACCATTAAGAGAAGTGAAAAATTATGCCATTCATTATTCAGGACCCTATAGTACTGTTTATGGCAATTTTGAGAGAGAACCACTAAAAGAAGATCCAAAAGCAACTGCACCCAAAACAAAGGGTGAGGGTTTATCTGATATGCTGGTAGATATTAATCGTTCTATAGCTAGGGCCAATCTAGATCAGTCTATTGATACCCGTTTTAGCGCCGTTGGCGGAGATGGGAAAGGGCTTAAAATAGACATGAAATGTCAAAATTGTACAGTAGATTTTAAATAAAAACAATAGCCGATTTCTCATGTTAAATTTATCGGTACCGTACCCCGTTTCTACGGGGTACTTTGTTTATACTTATATCCCTTAACTTTGAGCCATGACAAATTTCTATACCATTCTTAGTATAGTGGGTACCCTTTTGTTCATTGGCTTTTTTGCAGGCTACGAAATTGCCTTTGTAACTGCCAATCGCTTGAGTATTGAATTAAAGAAAAAACAGGGTAAGAAAAGCGGAACCATATTGGCTGGATTTATGGAATTTCCTGCTCGCTTTATTGGCACCTGTTTAATAGGTCTGAATATTTTCTTAGTTATTTATGGTTTATTGTTCGATGAATTATTAGATTCTGGCATTTGGAATCCACTTAAAATAGAGAATGAATTTCTCAAAATGGCTTTTGACACATTATTATCAACCATTGTAGTATTGATTATAGGTGAGTTTCTACCCAAGGCAATTTTTAGGGCTAAAAATGATGCATTACTTAGTTTTTTTGCGCCCTTAGCCAATTTTTTTCATAATTTATTTCTGCCCCTAACGAATATATTGGTGAACATATCTCAATGGATTTTAAAATATGTTTTTAATGTTAGAGTAAACAATAAAAATGAAGTTTTTTCTAAGGTAGATCTGGAACATTTTTTTCAGCAAACCAAGGAACAAGATGAAGAAACACAAGAGTTGAATACTGAATTATTCGAAAATGCCCTTAGTTTACCTACTATTAAAATTAGGCAATGCTTAGTTCCTAGAACTGAGATTGTGGCTTTGGAAATTAACACCTTAGTAGATGAAGCCAAAGCGGAATTCATCAGTACCAAATTGAGTAAACTATTGGTTTACGAAGAAAGTATAGACAATATAGTGGGCTATATTCATCAATTAGACTTATTCGATAAACCTGAGAATATCAAAAAAATAATTCATCCAATTATTGCCGTGCCAGAAAGTATGAGTGCTACTGATTTAATTAATAAGTTTTCTAAAGAGCGAAAAAGCATTGCTTGGGTTGTAGACGAATTTGGAGGAACAGCAGGTATTGTTACCATGGAAGACGTTTTAGAAGAAATTTTTGGTGAAATTCACGATGAATATGATGTAGAAGAATTTGTAGAAAAACAGCTATCCGAAGATGAGTTTATATTCAGTGGCCGTTTAGAATTAGACTATCTAAATGAAAAGTACAGCCTCAATTTTCCGGCCAGTGACTCCGAAACCCTCAGTGGATATATTATTAACGAGCATGAAACGATCCCTAAACAAAAAGAAACCATCATCATCAATAATTTCAAATTCGATATACTTACTGTGAGTGATACCCGAATAGAAATGGTTAAAATGAAGGTTTTACAATAATTTACTTGTTCCAAGTCCTTAACTTTGCGCACTTAGCATAGCAATCCTAATCATGGCATTATTTAATAGAAAAGCAGTAGAAGGTAAAGAAGAGATGACTTTTATAGATCATCTGGAAGAATTAAGGGGCCATATCATACGGTCTGTTATTGCCATTCTGGTTGCTGCTATTTTCATTTTTATTTATCGCAACTGGATATTCGATAATATTATTGTTGGGCCCATCAATAAAAACTTTATTAGCTACAAAGTACTCTGCGATTTTAGTCATTGGGCACATATGGGTGATGCTCTTTGTATGCCGCCTGTTGAAGTAACCATGCAGAGCACCACATTTGGTGGTCAATTTTTAAGCAGTATTACTATGGCAATTGTTGGAGGCATTATCATTGCCTTCCCTTATATATTTTGGGAATTCTGGCGCTTTGTAAAACCTGCATTAAAAGAAAAAGAATTAAGCAATACCCGTTTTGTAATTTTTTGGGTTTCCTTCTTTTTCTTTTCTGGTGCGGCTTTTGGGTATTTCCTACTTGGGCCATTTACTTTTAATTTCTTGGCTGGTTTTCAATTGGGTACCGAAAACATGATTGTAACAAGGCCTACATTTGCCGACTATTTAGACAACCTTACCAATATAATTTTGGGATGCGGATTAGCTTTTGAACTACCTGTATTGGCATTTATCTTAACCAAGATTGGATTAATATCACCTAAGTTTTTAAGAGACACCCGTAAGTATGCTATTGTGATTATTTTAATTGTAGCCGCCTTTATAACCCCAAGCCCCGATTGGATGAGTCAACTAATTGTATTTACCCCTTTATGGATTTTATATGAGTTGAGTATTTTGGTATCTGCCAAAGTTGCTAAACAAAATATAGAAAAAGAAAATGAAGAGTGGGATTAGCCAATTAAATAAATAATATGCCCTACGTTTTTGATGCAAATAAGCCCATTGCCATTGGTTGCGACCATGCTGGTTTAGAATACAAAACAGCCTTGGTAAAATGGTTAACTGAAAAAGGATTTACTGTTAAAGATTTTGGAACCAATACTGCCGATTCGGTAGATTATCCAGATTTTGCGCATCCTACAGCCTCCTCAGTAGAAAATGGGGAATCTGCATTTGGTATTTTGTTATGTGGATCAG
>JAVHPL010000090.1:0-3398 GCA_036170555.1 Sediminibacterium sp.
ACAGGCTTTTTTAAGTTTTACTTGTTCAGTGTGCGGACCGGACGGGACTCGAACCTAGCCGCTAAAAGCCTTATTTTGTGCGTTTTTTCGTGGTAAATAAATCGATGGTTACCGATTTGGATACCTTTTCATATAATAGTAAAGAACTTGCCTATTTCGCTGAATTTGTAAAACAGGTAGACATGATAAAGTTAATCAAATAATGCAAAATTAAATTAGATTATTTTCTTCTTAAAACTACAAAATACAAAATTCTGTATTGTGTTAAATGGTGTTACATGCTCCTCGGTTATACATTTAATTCTGTCAAATTGATTTTCAAAACGAACTGACATGGATGTTTCTGAATATTGTTTGATTTCTAGCCCACTGCATTTTTCTGGTCCATTTTCCGAAAATGTACCCAATATCAAATACCCATTAGAATTTATACTGCTCTCAGCAATTTGCACATAAGTATCAATCTTTTCTTCAGTAGTTAAAAAATGAAACGCAGCTCTATCATGCCAAAAATCAAATTTTACAGTAGGATGAAAATCAATAATATCAGATACAATCCAATTAACAAGCTCAGCATTAGAGCCCAATCTCTTTTTTGCTCTTTCTAATGCTTTTTCAGAAATATCTAATACATATATATTCCTGTACCCTTTCTCCAAACAAACATCAACTAAATGACTGTCACCACCTCCAATATCTATAATATTAGCATCTAATGGAAGGTTGAATAATTCTAAAAATTCTACTGATGTTTTTGGGTAGGGTTGAAACCAACTTACTTCATTTTCAGATTTGGTTTCAAAAACTTTTTCCCAGTGATCTTTAATTGTTAACAATTTCCTTAATTTATGATTAAGATTCTTCTTTAAATGTATTTAGATATTTCAACTTTATTAACAGCATTTTTTACTTTCCTGAATTGGTGGACATGGAACTGAACCATAACTACAATAAACGCAACAGTTACCTTGCTTTGGTTTCAAAATAGTTTTACAACTTTCACATTCATAAAAATATTGACAAGCATTTGTTGGCATTATTTCTTCTTTTAGGTGTCCACAATGAGGACAGGTAATAGCAGATTGAAGATTAACCTTAGTTTCCATATTTTTCTAATTTATAGATTTTTGAATCATGCTTCAAAATGATAATTATTTTAAGTATTGTACTGAGCTTACATTAGGCTATTCTGATGTTATTTTAAATGTTACTATTAGAAATAACTAATTTTCAACCCAATATCATAAAAAAATTAAAAACAATACCTTAAACTAGTAATTAATGAAGATCTATATAAAAAATATGGTTTGCCCGCGTTGCATTACTGCCGTGAACCAATTGCTAATTGGATTAAATATTACTCCGATTTATGTGCAATTAGGGGAAGTATTATTATCGAATCCACTTAATAAAATACAACAGGAAGAAATTAGCTTTCATTTAAAACAACTTGGATTTGAATTATTGGATGACACAAGAAAACAGCAAATTGAAAAGATCAAATCAGTTGTAATTGGGCATGTACATAATTCAACAGATAAAAAATTCCCTTTTGCTGAAATAATTTCAAAGGCCTTACATAAAGAATATTCACAGTTAAGTAAGCTATTTTCCGAAACGGAAGGTGTTACCATTGAGCATTATGTAATAATTCAAAAAATAGAAAAAGCGAAAGAGCTGCTTGCCTACAATGAAATGAATTTAAATGAAATTGCTTTTAAATTGGGATATAGCAGCGTGGCTCATTTATCTACCCAGTTTAAAAAAGTAACAGGTCTTACATCATCGCAGTTTAAGGCTCAGGGTATTCACTTGCGCAAATCAATCTCTGACCTGTAGTTTTCCAATTATATGAAAATCATAACCATAATTGTGTAACATTAACCTTATAGTGATTGTTAGCTTTGCTTTATCAAAAGATGGTTTATATGGCAACTAAAGAAGAAAGTGAATTAATTATCCCGATTGAAGGAATGGAGAGTGACCATTGTGCCCTAATCGTTGACAAAGTTCTTACGAATACCAAAGGCATCCTAACTCATAAAGTTGAATTGAATAATAAAAGAGCAGTCATTACAATTGATGATGCGTTATCAATGCTGCCAATTTTGGTTAAATCAATTCGAGATTCAGGATATGATGTAGCTACAGTAAAAAAGTCTTATCCAGTTTTAAATATGACCTGTGCCTCTTGTGCAAGCAGCGCTCAAACGATTTTGCAATCACAAATAGGAGTTATTAACGCTGCGGTCAATTATGGCAACGGGGCCGCATTGATTGAATTCATCCCTACCATTACTGATCCACAGAAATTAAAAACAGCAATGCAGTCAATCGGTTATGATCTAATGATCGATGAAACTGAAGAAGCTAAAGATGCATTGGAAGATCTTCATCAGAAAAATTATCAGAGACTTAAGAATCGAACAATTGCAGCTGTATTACTGTCTATTCCTCTAGTAGTAATAGCTATGTTCTTTATGGATATCCCTTATGCCAATTATATTATGTGGGCTTTGGCAACACCAGTTGTATTATATTTTGGACAGCAATTTTTTATTACTGCATTAAAACAGGCAAAACATGGGTCAGCTAATATGGATACACTCGTGGCATTGAGTACCGGAGTGGCGTATCTATTTAGTATTTTTAATACTTTATTTCCTACATATTGGCATCAGAAAGGAATGCATGCTCATGTATATTTTGAGGCTGCTGCAGTAGTAATTGCTTTTATTTTATTAGGAAAATTACTGGAAGAAAAAGCAAAAGGCAATACATCAAGTGCCATTAAAAAATTAATAGGGTTGCAACCTAAAACGGTAATGATGATTCACGAAGGCATGCAAATGGAAATGCCTATATCAAGCGTAAAAGTTGGAGATACGATATTAGTAAGACCTGGTGAAAAAGTAGCTGTTGATGGAATGGTGTCTGAAGGCAATTCTTTTGTGGATGAAAGTATGATCAGCGGTGAACCGTTAGCTGTTGAAAAGATAAAGGATGCTAAAGTATTTGCTGGAACGATTAACCAAAAAGGAAGTTTTCGATTTATTGCTGAAAAAGTAGGCGGCAATACAGTGTTGGCTCAGATTATTAAAATGGTGCAGGAAGCACAAGGCAGTAAAGCACCTGTACAAAAACTAGCAGATAAAATAGCAGGCATTTTTGTTCCTATTGTAATGGGGATAGCTATATTAAGTTTGATCGTTTGGTTAATGGTTGGTGGAGAGAATGGATTTACGCAAGGTTTATTGGCAATGGTTACAGTTTTAGTGATTGCTTGTCCATGTGCTTTAGGTTTGGCTACCCCAACAGCTATAATGGTTGGGGTAGGCAAAGCTGCAGAAAATGGGATCCTTATTAAAGATGCAGAAAGTTTGGAAGCAGCAAAAAAG
>JAVHPL010000091.1:0-16246 GCA_036170555.1 Sediminibacterium sp.
AACAAGTTTAATTTTATATTCTTTTGCAAATACTTTTTCGAGCGATATTTTCTCTTTTAATTTCATTAGAATGTTCCATTCAATATTTAGTTGCTAAAATACTAAAAATTTTAGACACGCATCTAGATTGTCCTGAAAATTGTTGCTCGTTGTAATTTGGCAGTTTATTCTGACAGGTCAAATTATTATTGATCAAAATAAATCATGACAATCCTAAATTTCTACCAATGAACTTAGGAATAAAAAAAATACAACTTTACAGTATAAATACGGATACTACCAATTTTTTACACGATCTTAATTTCTCTTGCAAACAAATCATCCAAATTCCCTACCAAACAACTCATCCAAATACTTTGCAAGTGTAATATCTAAATTAGAAATGCAATACCCAAGATCATGTGTAGTTAAATGAACCACTAGATTCACCCATTCGTTTTCCCATTTAGGGTGATGGTTTAGTTGATCAACATAGTGGGTAGCGGCGCTCATAAATTGGATTGCATCTGCAAAACTAGCGAACGTATATTTTCTTACCAGCTCCGATCCTTTTGCAAGAGGATTTTTAGGGATATCAATAGTTTGCAAGTTCCAATTTGGCAAATCAATAAGCTGTTGACTAAGTTCAGCAGAGCTTAATAGAATTGGAGCAAAATTATTATTATCCTCATCCATAATACGCACTTTATTGTTGGGCAACATAAGTAAAGTTCAGTCAATTCAATTCAATTCAAATCAATTCAATTCAACTCAGGGCAAGTCAATTCGAGTCGAGTCAACTCAGGGCAAGTCAAAACTATATTTAACTTTTTACCCCCTCAGCTTACTTTTATTTCTTCCGTAAAAAAAGTAAATGATCAACCCAATACCCATCCATACAAAAAACCAAAGCCAACTAATGGCTGGTATTTCAATCATCAAATACAGGCAGCATAACGCACCTGCAACTGGTATGAAGGAGAATGATTTTAAAAAACTATAAAATGCTGTTATCAATGCAATAACCATAAATACCAGGAATAACACTTCTTGATACCCTTCTGAAGTAATATTGGCAAATGCTTCACTAATTCTGTTTCTAAATAAAAATGTACTAGTTAACACAATGGCGGGTATAATAAACTTGCCATTGATATAAGGTAGTTGAAAACCACCATTAGTACTTTTAGCAGTAATCCTTGGCAATACCAATACCCCAAAACATACTAATACAAAGGCAAACAATGTACCAATACTGGTAAGGTCGGTCATGGTACTGCTGCCTACAAACAAGGAAGGAATACCCACCATTAAACCAGTAATAATGGTAGAGAAAGATGGTGTTTGAAACTTGGGATGTACTTTAGCAAATTGCTTAGGCAATAATCCATCACGGCTCATACTCATCCAAATACGTGGCTGACCCAATTGAAACACCAACAACACACTAGTGGTAGCTACTACTGCACTAACTGAAATGATATAGCCTAATTTTTTTAAGTGAAGTTTATCAAATACATATGCCAATGGATCATCCACTTTTAATTCACTGTAATTCACCATACCAGTTAATACCAGAGCTACTAAAATATATAAAACAGTACAAATAATTAACGAATAAATCATACCACGTGGTAAATCTCTTTGCGGATTTTTACATTCTTCTGCTGTTGTAGATATGGCATCAAAACCAATATAGGCATAGAATACAGCCGATACCCCTGCTAACACTCCTCCAAATCCATTGGGTAAAAAAGGTGTCCAATTGGTAGTATCTACATAAAAAAAGCCAACTATAATAACCCCAACTATTACCGCAATCTTAAAAATCACCATAGCATTTGTACTCTTCTTACTTTCTTTAATTCCAATATATGCTAAAATGGTTATGAGCAATACAATTATAAAAGCAGGAATATTTAAAATTACTTTCCAATTCCCAATCACAGGGGCATTGGTAATGGCATCATAACCCATGCGTGCATGTTTGGTTAAATGATCCATCGTTTCTCCATTACCCAATGCTTTTAAAGCTTCTTCGTAACCTAATTGAGCATTAGAAGTATTAGTAGCTAACCATCCGGGCAAACTAATATGAAATCCTTCTAATAAATTATTAAAATATCCACTCCAACTAATGGCCACAACAATATTACCAATAGCATATTCTAAAATCAATGCCCACCCTATAATCCAAGCAACTATCTCTCCAAATGATACATAAGCGTAGGTATATGCACTCCCAGATATAGGAATACGGCTGGCAAATTCCGCATAACACAATGCACTAAACCCACAAGTAATTGCAGTAATAACAAATAAGAATGCAATACCAGGGCCTCCATTGTAGGCGGCGGTACCAATGGTAGAAAAAATACCTGCTCCAACAACTGCAGCAATACCCATAAAAGTTAAATCTCTTACACCCAATACTTTATTGAGCCCTGCGCCATGCCCATCTGTATTACCCGCAGCCGCATCTGCCACAATTTTATCTAATGATTTCTTTCTAAAAAGAGAAGATAGCATGTATAGTTGGTTTAGTTTGAAAGATAAGGAAACTTTACATACGGTCCTGCATGCTCATAGTAAGATTTAAACCATTTAAATACGAATCGTCACATTAAGAATTAAACTTCCCGTTGAATTAAATAGTCTGACAACTCTATCAATGGTTTCTTTCTAGCAGATATTACCGCAATATCATCTAAATTTTTTAATGCATTAAGAAGGTAATGCTCTTTTAATTTGTTTGCCCAAGCATCTACACCGCATGCTTTGTAAATAGCCAATACTTGTTCAATTTTATTCGGCGGATTTTCGAGCATCAATTGTTGTAATAATAATTTTTGTTCTGCGCTAGCTACTTCTAAGGTATGGATCAACAAAAATGTTTTTTTATTTTGTTTAATGTCTCCACCTACTTCTTTTCCAAATTTCGTTGGATCTCCAAATGCATCTAAATAATCATCTTGTATTTGAAAAGCAATTCCCAAATTCTTACCAAACTCATATAAATGCTTACAATTACCTTCTCCTGCTCCCCCTAAAATAGCGCCCATTTGTAAACTGGCCGCTAATAATACCGAGGTTTTTAAAGTGATCATATGTATATACTCTTCTAACGTTACTATTTCCTTTTTTTCAAAATCCATATCCAATTGCTGCCCCTCACAAACTTCACTGGCAGTAGTATTAAATAAATGAAGTATAGCATGTAGATGAGCTGTATTTATTTTATTGAGGTACTCATAAGATTTAATCATCATTACATCTCCTGCAAGTAACGCAGTACTGGCATTGTATTTCACATGTATTGTTTGCATACCTCTTCGTAAAGATGCATCGTCCATAATATCATCATGCACCAAAGTGAAATTGTGAAAAAGTTCAATAGCTTTTGCTACTTCGTATGCGTCTGGATGAATGGCATCGAAAAGTTCATTACCCATTAAACATAAAATGGGGCGAATACGCTTACCCCCAATAGATAAAAAATATTGGCAAGGGTCATATAAACTAGCAGGTGAATGAGCAAAATGACGAACAGCAAACTGCTCACTAAATTGGGTAACTAATTGGCTAAATGAATACATAGTACAAACCTAATTATAAAACTTGCTTACAACAAGTCTAAGCCTTAACAAATATTTTAAATATAGTAAAGATACTTGGCACGATATTCTCGTAGTGTACTTAAATAGATCATACTGCTACGTTAACTATTTTTTTCAATGTAATAATTACAACTTTTTATTAATCAATAAAACAAACTGATGAAGCCCTTTAATTTATTTATGATATTCCTATTGGTAAATGTTTCACTAAATGCTCAAGTAAATATGAGCAGTCATTACCAAACAGCCATTGGTGTAAAGCTGTATCCTGGGGCAGTTTCGGTGAAGCATTTTATATCCAAAGCAAAAGCAGTAGAGGGCTTGGGCTATATTTCTCCTGATGGATTTAGGGTTACTGGGCTTTATGAATTACAGTTTCCTTTGGGTCAAGTAGATGGCCTTCAATGGTTTGTAGGAGGAGGAGCTCATCTAGGTATTTGGAGTGATACTTGGAAAACCAAGTATCCAGGAAGAACCAATGGAATGGCATTGGGAGTAGATGGAATTTTGGGCATAGATTATAAAATAACAGGGGCCCCACTCAATATTAGTTTCGATTGGCAGCCCTCATTTAACCTAATTGGATACAATTATTTTGAAGGTGGTTGGGGAGGACTGGCTATTCGGTATACCTTTTAAAATTATTCAGCCAAACTGAACAAAGTTTTTACAAATTCCTGCTTATTAAATAGAAGCAGATCTTCTACTTTTTCACCCACCCCAATGTATTTTACAGGAATTTTAAATTGATGGGAAATTGCTAGTACAACTCCACCTTTGGCGGTTCCATCTAATTTGGTAATGGCAAGAGCAGACACATTAGTAGTTGCTGTAAATTGTTTGGCTTGTTCTAACGCATTTTGTCCGGTAGATCCATCCAGCACCAATAAAACTTCATGAGGACCTTCTGGTACTATTTTTTGAATTACCCTTTTAATTTTATTCAGCTCATCCATTAAATGGGCTTTATTGTGCAATCTTCCTGCAGTATCTATAATTACCACATCTGCATTTTTGGCAACCGCACTAGCTACGGTATCGTAAGCAACCGCACTAGGGTCTGAACCCATGGCTTGCTTAACAATGGGCACTCCAACTCGCTCACTCCAAATGGTTAATTGATCTACGGCTGCTGCCCTAAAAGTATCCGCAGCACCTAACACAACTTGATTTCCAGCAGATTTAAATTGGGCGGCCAATTTACCAATGGTGGTAGTTTTACCTACTCCGTTTACACCAACTACTAAAATGATATAAGGCTTTTTACCAGCCGGTAAGCTAAAACTAGTAAAAGAAGAATCAGGGGCATCTGACATAACAGATGCAATTTCTTGTTGAAGTAAGCCATTTAATTCATTAGTAGTGAGATACTTATCTTCTTTAACTCTTTTTTCAATTTGATCAATTATTAGTAAGGTAGTTTCAACACCCACATCAGCACCTATCAAGGCTTCTTCTAATTGATCCAAAACTTCTTCATCAATGCGGGTTTTACCCACGATGGCCTTGGTAATTTTAGACAGGAATCCTTCCTTGGTTTTTTGCAAGCCTTGATCTAGGCTTTCCTTCTCTTTTTTTCCGAATAACTTATCAAAGAAACCCATGATATGGTAGATTAGGATTGAATACAAAAAAGCCTCCTACTATTTAGAAGGAAGCTTTAGCTTAATTACATACAAACGACTATTTTTCAGACAAAAAGTCCTTCACCTTGTCTTTGTGTAGAATAGATTCTTTGAAGGTATAAGCACCAGACTTAGGACTGCGAACAGCTTTGATCACTTTTGTCCAGTTCTTTGCTTCGGCTGCGGCCTTCAGATCTTTTACTTTCGCGTTTTTGGAAGCTACTTTAGCCATGATTATTTGATTTCTTTATGAACGGTTACTTTTTTCAAAATTGGGTTGAATTTTTTCAACTCAATACGCTCAGGCGTATTTTTCTTATTCTTAGTGGTAATATAACGACTAGTACCTGCTTGTCCGCTGGTTTTGTGTTCTGTACACTCTAGTATTACTTGTACCCTGTTACCTTTCTTTGCCATTTTATTAGGTAGTTTTCTGTGTTTAATTAGATCTTAGTTCCTTCAGCTCTCAATTGTTTGATAACTGTACTCAAACCATTTTTATTGATTGTTCTGAGAGCATCAGTAGACACTTTCAAAGTTACCCAACGGTCTTCTTCAGCAAAAAAGAAACGTTTTTTTTGTAAATTAGGTAAAAAACGACGCTTGGTTTTGATATTTGAGTGAGAAACACTGTTACCAACGATGGGCTTCTTACCTGTTACCTGACATACTCTAGCCATGACTTTACTATTTTTTCCGATTTTTCGGACGGCAAAGGTAAGCAAACAGCGCAAACTAACAAGACGTTAAGGAGTTTTTTTTGCTTTTTTCTTCACATTGTGGTAGAAAATGGTTTTGGAAGGCAAAAATGAACTCTTTTTTCCACATATACTAAATTAACAATCAAGGGTATTCATAGCAGATTAACTTTGAAATACTAAAAAAAGAATATTTAATACCATTACGATGACCAAAAACAAATCTTTACTAGCTTGTTCTCTACTTGCCCTTTCTTTGGCAGCCTGCAAAGGGGGCGATGAAAAAGCAAAAAACACATCAGACACTACCCAAACAACAGTAGTAGCCAAAGCTGTACCAGGAAGCCCTATTACATTAGATCCTTCTAAAAGATATATATATTTAACCTGGGACGATTCTCCTCAGCCTCCTGGAACGAATAATAGCAAACGTGTTTTTGCAGAAGCAGGCGTAAAAGCTACTTTTTTTGGAGTCGGTATACACCAAGATTTTGAACCCAGAAGAAAAAGACTCATGGATTCTATCCGCAATAGCTATCCTCAGTTTTTATTAGCCAATCATAGCTTTACCCATGGCTTTAGAGACAATTACAATTTTTTCTATACCCATATTGATAGTGCAGTGAATGACTTTTTAAAAGCCGAAAAAGCCCTTAATATTCCTGTAAAAATCATCCGAATGCCGGGCAGAAATAACTGGGCTTCTAATGGAGAAATCAGAGGACCTAAAAGCAGTGAACGAGTTGTAAAAAAATTAGATTCATTAGGCTATAAAGTAATTGGATGGGACGTTGAATGGGAATTCATTAAAGGGTCTACACCAAAACAAGGCGCTACAGAACTTTTTAATAAAGTAAACGAACGATTTGAATCGGAATATACCAATGAAGCAAATGCTATTGTAATTTTAGCACACGATAGAATGTTTCAGAAACCAGCTCATATAGATTCATTAAAAAGATTCATCAACTTATTAAAACAAGACCCTAGAAATGTATTTGAAACAATTGACCACTACCCTTCTGTTCAACGCAAAAAATAATATAAAAGAAAGAATAAGTACACTGGGTTTTTCAAAAAGGCCTAGCTAAATAAGATAGATTCATCATTTTAAAAAGGTTGTTTAAGAAACAGCCTTTTTTTTATCAATTCAATTCAATCCATTCCTTTCATCAATTGTTAAAAGGGTATTAACCTTTCTCATCATTGAAAAAAAGTTGTAGAATTACTCATCTAAATTGGCTATAACTCTTTGTAGTAAAGGATGATAGCCAATTTCATTCACCGAGTTACAAATACGAAACTACCACTCATCTATTAAGGGCTACTCATCATGTAACCTATCACATTCTATTGCGTCTGATATATGAACCAATTTACTTTTACACAGTAAATTAATTAAACCAATTAAAAATATATACCATGAAAAAGTTTATGCTAGGCGCTACCCTTTTATTTGCACTCAGTTCATTTGCTACTCCAAAAAATGTATCTAGTAAAAAAAATGCAGAAATTATTTATAATAATCAAGGAGAAGCTATAGGCACCAGTACCAACTGCGATTTCGATAAAATTCCAAAAGATGCTATTTATACCATCACTACGAAGTACACTTTCCCTGAATACAATTTAAAAGAGTGTATTGAGTTTACCGATGCTTACGGAGATAAAAGATATATTGTTGCTATGAATAGCGCCAAAGAAAGATTGGTATTAGATATCAGCGTTGATGGTGAAGTAAGTATTGCTTCTAGGATTAGGAAATAATGGGTAATGGGTAAAGTATACATACATACCAACATTATATTGAATAATGCATCCATGATGAACAGAGAAGGGTAAGCGCAGTTATCCCGGGAAACTGATCTTACCCATTGTTACCGCAGGTATATCTTTGGATCCTCCCCCAATGGGCGTATTGCCCCCAGCCACACATTCGTTGGCAAGCACCGCAAACAACACAGCTTCTTTTGCATCAGGAAGAATGGCAAGTTGATCGGTTGTATAAAAACTACATTGAGGTAATTTTGCTTTTATTTGTTGCATCAATAAAGGATTATGCATACCACCCCCACTACTATAAACAGCATAGGATTGGGTAGAATCCAAAGTTCTATTCATGGCTTCTGCAATAGTATCTGCACTCAATTGATTAAGTGTTGCCATGGTATCTACATGGCTGATGCTTGCAATACCTGCATTCACTAAAGCTCTCTCTACATAAGCCAAATTAAATAATTCAGGACCTGTTGTTTTAGGGAAATCTTTCGCAAAAAAATCATCTGCTTTGAGTGTGGCTAATAAAGCAGCGTTAACTTTTCCTTGTTTGGCAATGGCAGCATCTGCATCGTAGGCTTTATTAAAATGCAATTGAGCAAAAGCATCCATCAGAGTATTTCCAGGGCCAGTATCGGTACTAAAAATCTTGGCAACATCCATATCAGCTGGTAAATAAGTAAAATTGGCTACCCCACCAATATTCAACATGATTCTATTTTCTCCACGTTTGCTAAAAACAAAATAGTCTCCGTAAACAGCAAGTGGGGCTCCTTCTCCGCCAGCGGCAACATGTTTTTGCCTAAAATCACTAATGGTAATAATACCCGTTTTTACAGCAATATGATCTCCATCGCCTATTTGTAAAGTGGCATTACCAAATGTGGGTTTCCCGTGCAATATTTTGGGGGCATGATACACTGTTTGTCCATGACTGGCAATTAAATCTATTTCAGATGATGCTATTCCCCATGCTTTTAATGCAGATAAAATCATGGTGGCATGTTGTTCGGCAATCCAAGGATTTAATAAACATACCTGTTCAAAATTCACCATTTGCTTACTAAAAATCTGGCGTACTTGCTCTTTAAAATAATCATTATAGGGTATGGTTGTAAATTTTTCTAATTGAACATTGGTATGGGTACCATTGCCTGCTACGGTACATAATGCAATGTCTAGTCCATCTAAAGAAGTTCCACTCATTAACCCTATAATACGTCGCTTATCTTTTTGTGCAAGGTTGGCTAATTGTTGTACATATCGGTTCATGCGGAATCATTATGATTGAATATACTAAAAAACGCATAAAACTGCAACAAAATACCTGATTAAGCAATTTTATGCAGGCTCCCGCCTTTCTTAAAGAAGCGATCTATCTGTTGTTCCACCGTAGGATCTTTCTCTAAAACGGGCGCATGGTGTGGTTTGATTCTTGCATCAATTACCAATGGGCCATTGCATCCCCAGTGCTTATTTTCTGTACTGGCATCTATCCCATATATATCATGAGATGGATTGCACCTAGTATACGTTACCCATAAATAATTACGCATATTCGCAGCTACAAATGCACTATCATCACAAACAATTATAAAAACAATGCCAGTTAAAAAAGTCAATTGCTCTATCAATTGATCGTTAAGCAATTTCATTTCTTCTTTTGCTTTTGTGTAATTGGTAAATGCTTTGGTTGAAATACTCAACACCCCAGGCATAGCAATTTGAGCATTCTCAAAACCCTTAATGGATTGAAATACCGAGGGTACTTCTATTGCCAGTTCCCGTATTTTTTCTCCATACGCTGCAAACACTACTTTACTTCCTGTATTTAAACCTGTACCCGAATAATCTAATGTATCAATAGTAGTATTGGTATAAAAATGCACATCTCGTTTTAAATGAATTCGTTCTAATAGATATTGCATAAAGGGAGCAATATTGGCTGCACTTAATTGGTGATGATCATCTGCTGCAATAAATAAAAATTTGGCTAAGCTTAATTGCCCTGTACCCAAAATATGATTGGCAATGGTGAGTAATTCAGCAGGTTGTTTTGTTGGGCTATATGGTGTGTAACGTTCACTTCCTACGGCTAGTAATAATGGATGAACCCCGGCTGCATCTACTGCATGTACTTCTTTTAGTCCAGGTATTTCTTGCGGAATGGCTGCACCAGTAATTTCATGAATCAATTCTCCAAAACTAGTATCTTCTTGTGGTGGCCTACCTACTGCAGTAAATGCCCAAATGGCATTTTTCTTAGCATACACTTTATGCACGCGCATCAATGGAAAATCATGTTGTAAACTATAGTAACCTAAGTGATCTCCAAATGGCCCTTCTGGTTTATTTTCTCCCGGATACACTTCTCCTGTAATTACAAAATCTGCATCTGTACTGATGCCATATCCATCTTCATAAGCATATCTAAATCTTCTTCCTCCTAGTACACCTGCAAATGTCATTTCACTAATCCCTTCGGGCAATGGCATTACAGCAGACAATGTATGTGATGGTGGCCCTCCTATAAAACAACTCACTTTTAAGGGCAATCCTTTTGCATTGGCTTTTGTTTGATGTACCCCAATACCGCGGTGCAATTGATAGTGTAACCCAATTTCTTTATTGGTAACGTAATCATTGCCCGTTAATTGAATACGATACATTCCTAAATTGGCTTTCATAATGCCAGGCTGATCTATATCTTCTGTATATACTTGTGGTAATGTCACAAATGCACCTCCATCTTTAGGCCAGTGTTGTATTAAGGGTAAATCTGTAATTTGAATTTCTTGATACAGTACAGGTTTGGAGAATGGATTTTTTAGAGGCAGGGCCTTCATGGCTGCAAATGCAACTACTGCATTTTTAAATGGAGATTTAAGTGCTTTTATTGGATCATTTTTCAATGCTATTAATTGCTGCACTTGCTCAATCGTATCTCTAAAAATAAATTTACTGCGTTCTAGTGTTCCAAAAATATTAGACGCTGCTCTAAACTTTGAGCCTTTTACGTTTTCAAACAATAAAGCTGGGCCTTTTGCTTCGTATACGCGCAAATGAATAGCGGCCATCTCTACATAAGGATCTACTTCTTCCTTAATCCGAATCAACTGACCGTTTTTCTCTAAATCTAACAAACATGCTTCTAATGATGCGTAAGCCATAATAATATAACAAAGCTACAAGGCAAATGTTGATTAATAATATGTTCATAGCAAATTAATGCGGTTGATGCGCTAACCTTAACTTTGCACTATATTAATTGTTATTACTTAGGTTTAATTTATTTGCTTTATTTACGAACCAAACAATAAAATTAAATATAGTTGGATTATTCAATGTATAATGATTCATTGCGTAGACCCTATTCAAAACTTTAAATATCGGATACTAAAATCATGTATGATGACAAAGCTGAGTGTGAATATTAATAAATTGGCAACCCTGCGAAATAGCCGTGGTGGAAACAATCCAAATTTGGTAAAATCGGCATTGGATGCAGAACGATTTGGAGCCAATGGAATTACGGTTCATCCTCGCCCAGATGAACGACATATTCGATATGTTGATGTATTCGATTTGAAAGCAGCAATCAGCACCGAACTAAATATTGAGGGCAACCCTACCGAACAGAAATTTGTAGACCTTGTGCTGGAGACAAAGCCTCATCAAGTAACCCTTGTGCCCGATGCATTGGGGCAACTAACTAGTAACCATGGCTGGAATACCATTGAACACAAGGAATACCTTACTGGTATTATTGGAGTATTTAAAAATGCGGGTATCAGGGTATCTATTTTTGTAGATCCAATGATTGAAATGGTTGAGGGAGCTGCGCATACAGGCACCGACCGCATTGAATTGTACACCGAACAGTATGCTATGCTTTTTGCTGCTGGTAAAAAAGAAAAAGCTATAAAACCTTATATTGAGGCTGCTGCTAAAGCTAAGGAATTGGGCCTAGGTATTAATGCGGGCCACGATTTAGACTTACAAAACTTGGCTTTTTTTGTACAACAAATTACTGCTGTAGATGAAGTGAGCATTGGGCATGCCTTAATTTGCGATGCTATTTACTTGGGATTTGAAAATACCATTCAACTATACCAACGTCAGTTGAATCAAAACATTTAACTTGCTGTATAATTATTGTATGAATAAACAAGCATCTATTGGCATTATTATGGGAAGCGATAGTGATCTTGGCGTTATGCAAGCCGCTGCAGATTTCTTAACCGAATTAGATATTTCTTTTGAATTAACAGTGGTATCTGCACACCGCACTCCAGAAAGAATGGTTGCTTATGCACAGTCTGCCCGTTCCAGAGGGATTAAAGTAATTATTGCTGGTGCAGGTGGCGCTGCACATTTACCTGGCATGGTTGCCTCCTTAACTACTTTACCAGTGATTGGAGTTCCTATTAAATCTAGCAATTCTATAGACGGTTGGGATTCGGTTCTTTCTATTTTGCAAATGCCTAATGGGGTTCCTGTGGCAACTGTTGCGTTAAATGCTGCTAAAAATGCAGGTATTTTAGCTGCACAGATGATTGGTATAGCAGATAGCGCGGTTGCTGATAAACTAGCCCTTCATAAAAAAAATATGGAGGAGGAAGTACTTAAAAAGGCTGCTGGGTTAAAAAATAATTGGCCTAATCAGTTTGATTAGCAACTAGCCTAATATTATAATTTTATTGAACTTTTAATTATGATAAATGTTATTTGCGAACTACATTTTTGGAAATATCATTAGATTTTCAATATAGCATTATACAAGGAGTTAATCACGATTTTAAACATTACCTGCATGATTGTATCAACTCCCATCGCCTTCGGCGATGAGGGCATTTTTATTTGTTCGCTTAGGCAAATCTAGGAATTAGCTCGCTGAGCGAAGTACGAATTAGCTCGCTGCACTCGCTGATTCTAAAAAGTGGATCTTACCCAAAGCCTCCCATCGCCTTCGGCGATGAGGGCATTTTTATTTGTTCACTTAGGCAAATCTAGGAATTAGCTCGCTGAGCGAAGTACGAATTAGCTCGCTGCGCTCGCTGATTCTAAAAAGTGGGTCTTACCCAAAGCCTCCCATCGCCTTCGGCGATGAGGGCATTTTTATTTGTTCGCTTAGGCAAACGAGTTTGCCACGCGACCAAATAAAAATGCCCCTCCAACTTCGTTGGAGAGGCTTTGTGCCCCGGAACGGAATTGAACCGTTACTCGCGTTGCGGCGAACAGGATTTTAAGTCCTGCGTGTCTACCAATTCCACCACCGGGGCTGCCACAAAAAATCCCGATCAGAAGAGCGGGAATTTCTTTGAGCGGAAGACCGGGCTCGAACCGGCCACCCCGACCTTGGCAAGGTCGTGCTCTACCAAATGAGCTACTTCCGCTTGATTTATAAGAACTAAATTGGGAGTGCAAAAATAGCCAACTCAAGTTCTTGACAAAATTTTTTTATGAAAATTACTTGTACTCTGGGATATATTTAGAACTTCCTTGTACTTCTACATTAGGTTTTCCTTTGTAGCGTTGATTATACATGCGATAGCATCCGCCTAAAACAAAGGCTAAAACTACAAATACCTGTAAGTAAAATAAAAAACGGGATGAACTTACCCAGTTTTTAGTAAAGTTTTTTTCTTCGTGCTCAATGATTTCCTGTGACATAGTGAGTTATTGCTGTGCAAAAATAGGGGTTGGCTTTAAATTTATGGTGTCTTAGCTGAAATTATTTCTTTAAAATGTTTTTTTTGATTTATAAAATAGTTCCAAACTACTGATTTGTGGTAAACTCCAGATAAGCTATACATAGGTACTTTGGTATTTTTGGATGGCGAGAATCTTGTTATAAACCAAAAAATAAAACTCGTATGTGCCTTTATAATTGCAGTAAAAAACCAAATATCACCAGTAAACAATCCTTTCCAAGCTGAAATAGCATCTAATAAAAACCGAAATGGCAGTTTCCAAACCAATTCTTTTAATGGCAAATTTTTACAGAGCATGATTAAGTTATTTCTGAAATTGAGAAATACTTTTCTTCCGCCTCTTGGTAAAGTACCCGCTCCAACATGGTATACAATAGATTGAGGACAGGCCATAATCAGATACCCTTTTAGTTGCATTCTCCAACACAAATCAATTTCTTCCTGATGTGCAAAAAAATAAGGATCAAAACCACCCATTAAATGAAAAACTTCTGAACGAAGAAACATGGCCGCACCAGTTGCCCAAAATATTTCAGTGGTATCATTATACTGGCCATGATCTGCTTCACAAACATCAAATACGCGACCTCTAGAAAAGGGGTAGCCCAAGTGGTCTATCCATCCACCAGCAGAGCCTGCATATTCAAATAAATGTGGATCTTGTTGTGATAGTAATTTAGGTTGACAAGCAGCAATAAAAGGTGAAGATTCCATCAATGCTATGATGGGTTCTATCCAGTTAGGCGTTACTGCAACATCGGAATTTAATAAAATATAATAAGGCGCTTTCACATGTTGTAATGCCCAATTATACCCACCTGCAAAACCAAGATTTTTTTCATTTTTTAAAATAGTAATATCAGGATAATATTGCTGCAAGAATACAATAGAATCATCCTCACTTCCATTATCGGCCACAATCACTTCAAATGGATCATAGGTTGACGCCATTACAGAAGGCAAGAATTGCTCTAGGTATTTTTTACCGTTGAAATTAAGAATAACGATGACTACTAGCGGGCTCAATCAGTTGTTGAATTTACAGCGAAAGTACAATAATAGATTGCACAAAATCATTGAATCAATAAAGAGTACCCCATTCATTTTTTGTATCTACTTTAATTGGATGCAATGAAAATAACTAATTTATGGTAAAAGCGGTAAATATTACTTACCTTGCCAATCACAATGAATATGCACTTTTTACAGATCAACCTAGATTTCCTAGACCATCCACTTGGTGGTCAATAATTATTTATTTGCCATTTTATTCTCCTTATTATTTACGTTAAAAATACTTTTATGGATACTACTGTACTATCCTCGAATACCGCATTTTATTTAGCCCTTGAATCACAATTTGGCGCACATAATTATCACCCTTTACCGGTTGTTTTAGAAAAAGGAGAAGGTGTTTTTTTATGGGATATTGATGGAAAAAAATATTACGATTTTTTAAGCGGCTATTCTGCAGTAAATCAAGGACATTGCCATCCTGCTATCATACAAAGCTTAGAAATTCAAGCCCGTAAACTCACCCTTACTTCCAGAGCATTTCACAATAATTTATTGGGCAAATACGAACAATTTATAACCGCCTATTTTGGGTATGATAAAGTATTACCTATGAATACTGGCGTTGAAGGTGGAGAAACTGCTATTAAATTAGCAAGAAGATGGGCTTATGCTAAAAAAGGCATTGCTGAAAATAAAGCTAAAGTAATTTTTGCAGAAGGTAATTTTTGGGGAAGAACATTGGCTGCTATTTCATCTTCTACCGATCCTAGTAGTTATAAAGATTTTGGACCTTTTATGCCTGGTTTTGATTTAGTTCCTTACAATGATACCATTGCTTTAGAAAAAGCATTTCAAGACAACAATGTTTGTGCATTTATGGTAGAGCCCATTCAGGGAGAAGCAGGTGTGGTTATTCCAGATGAAGGCTATTTGCAAAAAGTGCGAGAATTGTGCACTCAATACAATATTTTATTTATCGCAGATGAAATACAAACCGGATTGGCTCGCACAGGGAAAATGCTGGCATGTGATCATGAAAATGTTCGTCCAGATATATTAATTCTTGGGAAGGCTTTAAGTGGTGGGGTTTTACCCGTATCAGCCGTACTGGCAGATGACTATATTATGATGAATATAAAGCCTGGGGAACACGGCTCTACTTATGGAGGAAATCCACTGGCATGTGCTGTTGCTATTACGGCATTGACCGTTTTGAAAGAGGAGAAAATGGCCGAAAATGCCCATGCAATGGGCATATTATTGCGTAACGAATTGGCCAAACTCAATAGCCCACTTATTAAAATCATTAGAGGAAAAGGGTTATTAAATGCCATTGTAATTGAACACGAAAATCCAGATGCCTCATGGGATTTATGTCTTGCCTTGAAGGATCGTGGTTTATTGGCCAAACCAACACATGGAGATAAAATTAGATTTGCTCCTCCATTATTAATTAATGAAACACAAATAATGGAATGTGTGCAAATTATTAACGATGCATTGAAAACCTTGGAGGCGTAATGGATGCTTTATGAATTGTTGAAATTATTCAGCCATCTTCATTTTAGGAAGAAAACTCATCACCATCATTGCAGCAGATAATATAATCATCAGATACAAACCCACCTGTTTTTGCGGACACTCTCCTGCAAAACAGGCGGAGAGTATCAGATAATTTCGAATAGACCATGCTAAAACAACGCTGGTAATAAACACATTGATTCTTTTTGCCCAAATTTTATTAAAAAAAAATAATGTAAAAGATATCCCACTTGTGTAAGCAATAAACAAACCTGGTCTACCAAAATTGGTACCTTGTG
>JAVHPL010000092.1:0-103021 GCA_036170555.1 Sediminibacterium sp.
TTCCTGAAAACCTGCACTTGAAAAAATGGGCGAAATGCCAGCCTGCACTTCACTGCGTTCTGGAATATCAATACTTTCTAAACTTAGCACACTACTTAAAGCTTGTCCGTAAATAGCAGAATATCCACCTGTACTAAATACAGTTCCGCTAAACAAGAAGGGTGAAAAACGACCTCTCTGCGAAATGCCTGGAACCGAACTATAGAAGAAATTATTTACCACCGTTCCGTCAATAATGATTTTTGCTTCTTCCGCACTACCCCCTCGTATAAACAATCCTTCCTGCTCACCTACTCGTTGAGCTCCGGGTAAGGTTTGTATAGTTGCAGATATATCTGCATTAGCTCCTGCTGTTGTAACAATATCTAAGGTTTTTAAAACGGTTCCCTTTTTCTTATCACTAGCTTCATAAGATCCTGCAGTAATTACCACTGCTTTTAATTCACTGATTTCTTCTTTCAATACAAAATTTACTTCAACTGAATCTTTTGCCAATATAACCGGCATTTCTACAATCTTGTACCCTATATTATTGGCCACTAGTAAAAACGAACCTTTCTCAAAACTCTTAAAAGAAAATTTTCCTGTAGAATCAGATGTAGTACCATCATAAGTACCCTTCAAGGTAATATTTGCACCTGCTAATATTCTTCCTCTGTTATCTTTAACTGTTCCTTGCACCCTCACTTGGGCATGTAAGGAATAGGCTAATAAAAATTCGAAAATGATAATAATACCTAGTTTCATTTTTTTTGATTCAAGACACAAATATAGACTAGTTTATTTTATAAACTAATTTATCTTCCATCTATTTACTTATTTAAGCAACTTTAAGACACTACTTTTGTTTATTAATTGACTATGAACACTTTATGAAAAAGAAGAAAGCTTTCCTTACAGCCAAATGGGAGTATTTGGCAATGCTCAATTACCAAATTCCAGCAGAAATTCTATATCCTTACCTACCTAAAGGCACAGAAATTGACCTTTTTGAAGGGAAAGCTTTAGCGAGTGTAGTTGGGTTTCTATTTAATGAAACCAAGGTATTTGGTGTAAAATGGCCTTTTCATACCAATTTTGAAGAAGTAAACCTGCGCTTTTATGTAAAAAGATGGAATGGTACCCAATGGAAACGAGGAGTGGCTTTTATTAGCGAAATTGTACCGAAACATATGATTGCTCGGATGGCCAATGCATTATACAACGAACATTATAGCAGGATGCCGATGAAGCACCAAGCACATATTGAAAATAATTTTTTGCAGTTGAATTACGAATGGCAAAACAAAAAACAATGGAATAGTTTAAAAGTAAAAGCCCTGAATCGTCCAATATCAATAGCTCCAGACTCAGAAGAGGAATTTATTTTTGAACATTATTGGGGCTATAACCAACTTAATCATAACACATTAATTGAATACGGGGTAGAGCACCCTCGTTGGGAAATTTATCCTGTTAGTTACTACGAACTAAATGCAGATATCGCTGGGTTGTATGGAACCAATTTTGTTCCCCACTTATCTAAAGAACCCCATAGCATCATGCTTGCCAAAGGTTCTATAGTAACCATTAGAAAACCAAGTTTTTTTAAAGTTTGATGCACGTATTAAAAATACATTTTACAAGTATATTAATAAAATAAAGAGCAAAAAAAGAGGCTGTCTTATAAAAGACAACCTCTATATGATCATTTAACCTTAATCTTTATTTATACTGTTCACCAATTCCTTTGGCTAAATCTGTCATTTTTTTCAACCCATCTTCTGGCAAATTACCTTTCTTGAATTCAGCCAGCACATCAGGTAACTTGTTTTCCATTTCTAATAAGAAATGAGATTCAAAAGCTTTCACATTTTTTACGGCTACATCGCGCAATAATCCAAATGTACCTAAGTAAATGATGGCCACTTGTTTTTCTACCGACATAGGAGAATATTGTAATTGCTTTAATACTTCTACATTTCTAGCACCCTTATCAATTACCGATTTAGTTGCGGCATCTAAGTCTCCACCAAATTTAGAAAATGCTTCTAATTCGCGATATAATGCCTGATCTAATTTAAGTGTACCTGCCACTTTTTTCATAGATTTAATTTGGGCATTACCACCAACACGGCTTACAGATATACCTACGTTGATAGCCGGACGAATACCTGCGTTAAACAAATTTCCTTCTAAGAAAATTTGACCGTCGGTAATAGAAATTACGTTGGTTGGAATATAGGCAGATACGTCACCAGCCTGCGTTTCAATAATTGGCAATGCAGTTAATGAACCTCCCCCTTTTACCAAATGCTTAATAGAAGCAGGTAGATCATTCATATTTTTAGCTACATCATCATTGGCAATTACTTTGGCAGCTCTTTCTAATAAACGACTATGCAAATAGAATACGTCTCCGGGATAAGCTTCACGTCCGGGTGGTCTTCTCAACAACAAAGAAACTTCACGATACGCAACCGCTTGTTTAGATAAATCATCATAAATGATTAATGCTGGCCTACCTGTATCACGAAAGAATTCCCCAATTGCTGCACCAGCAAATGGAGCATAAAATTGTATTGGAGCAGGATCAGAAGCAGAAGCACATACAATGGTTGTATAAGCCATTGCACCGTTATCTGCCAATGTTTTCATCACACCAGCAACGGTAGATGCTTTTTGACCAATCGCAACATATATACAGTATACAGGTTTGCCTGCTTCAAAAAATTCTTTCTGATTGATAATGGTATCTACACAAATAGCTGTTTTACCTGTTTGACGATCACCAATAACCAACTCACGTTGACCTCTACCAACTGGAATCATCGCATCAATTGCTTTGATACCTGTTTGCAATGGCTCTTTAACAGGCTCACGATAAATTACCCCAGGTGCTTTTCGCTCCAATGGCATTTCATACAATTCCCCCGTGATAGGTCCCTTTCCATCAATAGGTTCCCCCAATGTATTAATAACACGTCCTACCACTCCTTCACCTACTTTAATAGAAGCAATTTGTCCGGTTCTTTTTACTTTAGCCCCTTCTTTTATTGATCCGCTATCTCCCATTAACACCACCCCCACATTGTCTTCTTCTAAGTTAAGGGCAATTGCTTTAACACCATTTTCAAAGGATACCAACTCTCCACTTCTTACTCCATTGAGTCCATACACTCGGGCAATACCATCACCTACTTGCAATACAGTACCTACTTCTTCTAGGTCTGCCGAAGCGTTGAAATCACTGAGCTGTTGTCTCAGTATGGCAGATATTTCATCTGGTTTAATGTTTACCATTTTGTATTGTTTAAAATATTTTCGTTAAGATTATCGGATATTGTGAACGTAATGATTTTTTGTAAACTGCTTTTTTACTTCGCGCAAATCGTAAGCAATACTTGCATCAACTAATTTGTTATCAAACTCTAACATGAATCCACCAATTAAATTAGATTGCACAACTGCTTCAAGTTCTACTGATCCAAACCCATTGGCCTCTTTTACTTGAGTTGCAATTGAATTTTTTAATTCATCTGAAATAGGTATAGCCGTAGTTAATTTAACCACATGAATACCTTTAATTGTATTGTATTGGCTAATAAAAGCAGCAGCAATTTCGGGCAAGTCGGCCTCTCTGCCTTTCTTAACTAATAAATTATTAAAAGCAACTGTTATAGCACTCACTTTTCCATTGGTAACTGCTGCAACAATTTTCTCTTTTTGAAAAACCTTTATGATAGGACTTCTGAGCATATTCAAAAAATCTTTGCTCGCCTTACACAATGCTTGAATGTAGCGCATATCTTGTTGCACTACTTCTAATTCACCTTTTTCAATAGAAAGATCAATCAAGCTTTTGGCATATCGTTCTGCTAATCTTGGATTGGGCATGATTAATTCAATTTAGCACTTTCTGTTAATTGTTGAATGTATTGCTCCTGTTCTGCCTTATTAGACAGTTCTCTGTGCAAAATTTTTTCTGCAACTTCAATTACCAAAGTACCTACTTGATTCTTTACATCGGTTAAAGCCGCATTCTTTTGTTGAAGAATGGCATTTTGTGCATCAGCCACAATTCTATCGTATTCAAACTTGGCTTTATCTTTTGCGTCTGCAATCATTTTATCGGATGTTTCCTTGGCTTCTTTAATTAACACAGCCCGCTCTTCACGTGCTTTGGCCATCATGGCTTCATTTTCATTTTTCAAGGCTGCCATTTCAAGCTTTACTTTATCGGCAGAGGCAATCGCATCTGCAATACCAGTTTCTCTCTCTTTTAGAGAAGACAAAATTGGCTTCCAAGCAAAAGCTTTCAATAGAAAAAATACAGCAATGAAAGCAATGAATGTCCAGAACAATAATCCTAACCCGGGTAATAACAGTTCCATAAAAAATATTTTAATCTAACTTAATTGAATAAAGATTACTGCATCGTTTGCCCTTTGCGCGCAATGCAGTAATGGTTTGTGCAACTGGCTTATTTTAATACTGCCAAGATACCTGCAATTACTGCAAAAAGGGCTACACCCTCTACAAATGCAGCAGTAAGGATCATGTTTGCACGAATGTCGTTAGAAGCTTCTGGTTGACGGGCAATGCTTTCTACTGCACCTTTACCAATTTGGCCAATACCAATACCGGCACCAATTGCTGCTAAACCTGCACCAATTGCACCACCCAGGTGGCTTAAACTAACATCTAACAAAGCGTTGATTGCTGACATACTTTTTGTTTTTTAAATAATGAAAAAATCAATGATGCGCTTCCTCATGATGTGCACCTTCCATAGACTGTCCAATAAAAACAGCCGTTAAATTGGTGAAGATGAACGCTTGAATAAACGCAACTAATATCTCTATAAAATAAATGAATATGGTAAATGCCAATGAAATAGGCGTAAATCCTATTCCTGCTACTTTACTCATGGCACCAAAAATAAAAATGAGCATAATAAAGCAAGTGATAATAATATGGCCCGCAACCATATTGGCAAAAAGACGAATAATTAATGCAAATGGTTTAGTGAAAATTCCAATAAACTCTACGGGCACTAAAATAAATTTCACTAAAAAAGGAACTGGTGGATTAAAAATATGTGCCCAGAAATGACGATTGGTACTAAAAACAATCACTAAAAAGCTAATCACCCCCAACACTGCCGTAAACGCAATATTACCTGTAACATTTGCTGTTCCTGGTATTAATCCTATGATATTGTTGATGAGTATAAAAAAGAAGATGGTGAGTAAATAAGGCATGTATTTTTCGTAAGCATGCCCTAAATTGGGTTTGCCCACTTCGTCTCTTACTAAAGTAATCACTGGCTCAATAGCATTTTGAAAACCTGAAGGAGCCACTTTTGCTCCATTCTTTTTGTATTTATTGGCAACCCCAATCATCATCCAAACCAATAAAGCCAAGGCCAATAACATTTGAACAACATTTCTGGTAAGACTAAAATCGTATACTTGAACAGTAGCATCCAGTTCACCTACTTCATTCACTGCAATAATTTTTCCTTCCTCCGATTTGTACCCATTGTACAATTCATGACCATGATGAAATTGACTATAAGAAAAGATAGAAAGCCCTCTTTGTGGTGAATATAAAATAACCGGTAATGGAATGCTAATATGATTTTCACCAATAGAGAAAAAATGAAACTCATGGGCGTCCATGATATGCTCCATAATTAGTTTGGCAGGATCAAAAGCGCCTTCTTTATTTTCAACAGCTCCAGCTCCCTCTTTTTGAGGTGCTTCATTGGCAAAAACTACCGTAGAAAAAAGCAATATGAACGTGCTGAAAACAGCTACCAGTAATGATTTAATGCTTTTTTTGGCCATACCCATCTCGAATTTGCGGCAAAGATAAGGGGAAGGGGGTAAAAATTACTGTAAAATGGCTTTCTTTTTCTCAAACTGCATCTCATGCAATTTAGCATAAAATCCGCCTAAATTTAATAGTTCCTCGTGATTGCCAATTTCTTTTATTTCGCCTTTATCTAACACAATAATTTTATTAGCCTTGCGTATGGTAGAAAGTCTATGGGCAATTACAATAGAAGTTCTGCCTGTAATAAGGGTATCAATGGCTTTTTCTATTAATAATTCACTTTCTGTATCAATAGATGAAGTGGCTTCATCTAGTATCAAAATAGACGGATTATATAATAAGGCCCTGATAAATGACAATAACTGCCGCTGCCCCAAACTCAAAGTACTTCCTCGTTCCATTACATTATAATCATAAGCTCCTGGCAATTGCATAATAAAATTGTGCACCCCAATCATTTTGGCAGCTTCCTCCACTTGTGCCCGCTGAATGGCAGGGTTTCTAAGGGTAATATTGTCTATAATAGAACCAGAGAATAAAAATACGTCTTGCAATACCACCCCAATTCCTGCTCTAAGCTTTTCAATGTCATATTGATCAATAGAAACCCCATCTACCAAAATTTCTCCTTCCTGTATTTGATACATTCTGTTTAATAAGCTTATGATAGACGTTTTTCCACTTCCCGTATGTCCCACCAACGCAACAGTTTCTCCTGCTTTCACCGAAAAATGTATATTCTTTAAAACATATTGATTAGCAGTATACCCAAAAGACACATTATTAAACTCAATTTCACCTTTTAAATGCAAGGGTTTATATGCCCCTGGGTTAGTGGCGGGTAGTTCATCTGTATTATCTAACACTTTAAAAACTCTTTCCGCTGCAATCATGCCCATTTGCAATACATTAAACTTATCGGCTATGACGCGTAAGGGTCTAAAAATTTGGTTTAAGTATAAAATGAATGCTACCAACAACCCAGCATCTAATGATCTGTCTGCAATCCACCATACCAATAATCCAGTACTTACCGCCAGCACTACTTCTACTATTGGAAAAAAAACAGAATAGGCAAAAATGGCATTGATATTGGCATTTCTATGTTTTTTGTTAATTGTTTTAAAAGCATCATACTCTTTGTTCTCGGCTGCAAATGCTTGTACTACCTGCATTCCCGTAATATGTTCTTGCACAAATGCATTTAAAGCAGCCACTGCATTGCGCACTTGAATAAAACTTTTGTTTACACTTTCTTTAAAATAATACGTTGCCACCAGCATGAGTGGAAAGGGGAAAAGACTAATGAGCGTTAATCTCCAATCCATATAGAACATGGTTGCCAGTGTAATTATGATGGTTAATAAATCTGCTATGATAGGAATAAGCCCATCCGAAAAAATATCGTTGATACTTTCTATATCATTAATGGTTCTGGTGGTAAGGGTTCCAATGGGTGTTGTATCGAATTGGCGCAAATTTAATCCCAGTACTTTTTTATATACCGTAACGCGTAAATCTTTTACTACATGTTGTCCCATCCAAGCCGTAATAAATGAAAATAAAAACCGAATGGTAGTTTCTATCAATAAAAATATCACTTGAAATAATGAAACAGCAATAATAAAACGCGTTATATCCGAAAGATCTATTCCCAATAAAACGGTTTTTACCCAGGCTGGTAATGCTATTGTTTTTCCTATAGCTCCATTTACAGTTAATTGAATTAAATAGGGCCTGATGGGAGAAGCCATTGCCATAAAAATGGCCAGTAATAGACTAATATAAAATTGTTTTTTATACGGTTTTACAAATACAAATACCCGTTTTAATAAACTAAAATTAAAAATTTTCTTTTTCGCAGTTCCACTCATTATGCGCCAAAGGTATAGATGATTTGAAATATATTCAATACCCTAGTTTTCGTACATTCGTAATGTATGGATGAAGTGCAAGTACCAATAACTGAACCTGCAACCGCAAAGTATACCCTAAACGAAGAGCAGGAAAAAAAAGAGATCATCAGGCATTATCGTGCACTGCTTAAAAGTTTACGCCCTAAACTAAAAAAAGGAGACAAAGAACTTATCCGATTAGCTTTTGAAATGGCCGCCAATGCGCATAAGAGTATGCGCAGAAAAAGTGGGGAACCTTATATCATTCATCCACTGGCAGTAGCCATGATTTGTGTAGAGGAAATTGGGTTAGGTGTACGAAGTACTATTTGCGCTTTATTACACGATACTGTAGAAGATACAGATATTACACTGGAAGATGTTGAAATGGAATTTGGTATTGAGATTGCCAAAATTGTAGATGGCCTTACAAAAATTTCGAACGTAATTGATACCAATACCAGCCAGCAAGCAGAAAATTTTAAAAAAATATTACTAACCCTTACCGATGACCCTAGAGTAATCTTAATTAAACTGGCCGATCGTTTGCACAATATGCGAACCCTAGACCATATGAAGCGAGAAAAGCAATTAAAGATTGCCTCAGAAACGGTTTGGGTATATGCACCTTTGGCCCATCGCATGGGATTGTATAGTATTAAAACCGAATTAGAAGATCTATCCATGAAATATATGGAGCCAGATGCTTATAGAGAAATTGCTAAAAAATTATCGGAAACAAAAAGAGAACGCACTCGCTATATCAACGAATTTATTAGGCCACTAAAAGAAAAATTACAAGCCAATAATTTTGATTTTGAAATGTATGGGAGGCCTAAAAGCATTCACTCTATATGGAATAAAATCAAAAAGAAAGCAGTGGCTTTTGAAGAAGTCTATGATTTATTTGCCATTCGCGTTATATTAAATTCACCAGCAGAAAAAGAAAAAGAAGATTGTTGGAAAGTGTATTCGATGATTACAGATGAATACAACCCCGCTCCAGAGCGATTAAGAGATTGGCTAAGCAACCCCAAAAGCAATGGGTATGAGGCTTTACACACCACGGTAATGGGGCCACAAGGTAAGTGGGTAGAAGTGCAAATTAGAACCAAAAGAATGAATGAGATTGCCGAAAAAGGATTGGCAGCGCATTATAAATACAAAGAAGAAAGTAGTGATGAAGACCGGTTCGATAAATGGTTTGGACAAATTCGTGAAGTACTAAGTGGGCCAGATACAGATGGAGTAGATTTTTTACAAGATTTTAAAACTTCTTTTTTAGCAGAGGAAATTTATGTGTATACGCCCAAGGGTGAAGTAAAAATGTTGCCCACTGGAAGTACTGCATTGGACTTTGCCTTTTCCATACACTCGGCTATTGGCACCAAATGTATTGGAGCCAAAGTGCATCATAAATTGGTGCCCATTGGGCATAAACTAAGAAGTGGTGACCAAATAGAAATTATTACCAGCAATAAACAAAAGCCTTCCGAAGATTGGTTAAACCTGGTAGTAACCGCTAAGGCTAAAAATAAAATAAAAGATTCTCTACGGGAAGAAAAAAGAAATATAGCCGAAGACGGAAAATATATTTTACAACGAAAATTAGAATCCATGGGGGCTGCCTATAGCCACCACAATATTGAAGAGCTGGTTCATTTTTACAAACTCACTTCCTCCTTAGACCTTCATTACAGGATTGCCACAAAATATATAGACCTCAGAGAGTTGAAAGATTTTCAGGTGTTAGGAGATAAAATTGAAATACCCAAACCCAAGCCTGTTCAAGTAGACCCCTTGGTAGATCATCAACCAAAACATGCAGACAAAAAAGATTCCGAGCTAATTATTTTTGGGGAAAGTAGCGATAAAATCATGTACTCATTAGCCAAATGTTGTCATCCTATACCAGGAGACGACGTATTTGGCTTTGTTAGCACAGGTAAAGGGCTTATTATACATCGCACTACTTGCCCCAATGCTACCCAGTTATTGGCAAATTATGGGCACCGAGTAGTAAAAACCAAATGGGCAAAAAACAAAGAAATTTCTTTTTTAACAGGCTTGAAAATTATTGGATTAGATGACGTAGGTGTTATTAATAAAATAACCAATGTAATTAGTGGGGATCTTCGTATTAATATTGCTGGATTAAGCATTGATTCCAAAGAAGGTTTATTTCAGGGAACTATTAAAGTATTTGTACACGATAAAGAAGAGCTAGAAGAATTGGTACTTAGGTTAAAATCTTTAAATGGAATTCAAACGGTTGATCGTTTTGAAGCAGAAAGCTAAGAAAATAATTAGGCATTAGCATTCCCTTACCTTATTTTTGCCACTTAGAAAAAACGATATGGTAGACGTTATTTTAGGCTTACAATGGGGAGATGAGGGCAAAGGTAAAATAGTAGATTATTTTGCACCAAATTATGATGTAGTTGCTCGATTCCAAGGCGGTCCCAACGCAGGACACACTTTATATGTTGAAGGCAAGAAGATGGTACTACACCAAATACCATCTGGAATATTTCATCAAAACAAAGTGAATATTATTGGTAATGGTGTTGTACTAGATCCAGTTACGTTAAAGAGAGAATGCGATGCAGTTGCAGCTTATGGTATAGATGTAAGAAAAAATTTATTTATTTCTGAACGTACCAATATTATTGTTCCTACGCATCGTGCTTTAGATAAAGCCTCTGAACTTTCTAAAGGGGAAAGTAAAATTGGTTCAACCTTAAAGGGAATTGGGCCAGCTTATATGGATAAAACGGGCAGAAATGCATTGAGAGTTGGAGATTTATTAGATAAAAATTTCACGAGTCAATACATTAAATTACGACTGAAACATCAAAAATTATTAGATAATTTCCATTTTATTGAAGATATCTCCGCATGGGAAGAAGAATTCTTTGAAGCCCTAGAATTTTTGAAAACATTAAACGTAATTAATTGCGAGTATTTTATCAATAATGCTATTACAGATGGCAAAAAAATATTGGCCGAAGGCGCACAAGGATCTATGTTAGATATTGATTTTGGCACATTTCCTTATGTTACTTCCTCCAATACCATTTCTGCAGGAGTATGCACTGGATTAGGTGTTTCTCCTCAACAAATAAACGAAGTGATGGGTGTTACTAAAGCATATTGCACTCGTGTTGGTAGCGGTCCTTTCCCTACTGAACTAGAAGATGCAACAGGCGAGGAATTAAGAAGGGTAGGAAGTGAATTTGGTGCTACCACTGGCCGTCCAAGACGTTGTGGATGGATTGATTTGGTTGCGTTAAAATATACCTGTATGATCAATGGTGTAACAAAAGTAGTGATGACCAAGGCCGATGTGTTAGACGCATTTAAAGAGTTAGAGGTATGTACAGCGTATTCTATTAATGGAAAAGAAACCGAAGAAGTGCCTTTTCAGATGTCGAGGGTTAAAATAGACCCTGTTTTAAAGGCCTTTAAAGGTTGGAACGTAGATACAACACAAATAAAAAAGGCATCAGAATTACCAGCCGATATGAATAAGTATATAGAATTCATTAATCATTATGTTGGCGCACCAGTTAAATTTGTTTCAAATGGTCCTGGTAGAGATCAGATAGTAACATTGTAGTATATTGGCATTTATTTTGCTATTGAAAAATTTTTTTGGTTAATAATATTTTGCGTGTAAATTTTACGCATCTAATCTTATTAGAAATATGGCAGCGAAGTCTGATAAGGATCAAAAATCCACCCCAAAAGTTCCGGCAAAAAAAGCCGATGCAAAATTGTCGTCTAAAAACAAGAAACCCCTCAAAGAGGAGGAAGATGATTTAGATGATGATGATGAAATAGAATTGAAGCCTGCTAAAAAAAGCAGCCCAAAATCCAGTGCAAAAAAATCGTCTGATGATGATGATGATGATGAATTGGATGATCCAGAAGTAGATGATGATTGGGAAAAATCTACTGATGAGGAAGACAGTTGGGACCCCGATTTTGATGAATTTGATCTCCCCAAAAGTAAGGGCAAAAAAGCAGTTGGTGGAGGCAAGAAAAAGGAAGAGGAGGATGACTTTAAATTAGATGAAGACTTTAAAGAATTCGATCTTTTTAACGACAAAGCAGACAGTTTTGACGATGATGATGATGATTTTTAAATTAGTGTCTTAATTTGAAAAGAAATATAGCCTGTTTTACCATTACAGGCATTCCAGCTATTAGGGAGCAGATGCTTTTTTGGGCAAACCAATTTAGCATCTGCTCCTTTTTAAACAATCACCAATACCAAGCACTTTATCATCAGGAGGAATGTATTGCAGCCGTAGGTGCCATTCGTTTATTTGATGGCATCAATGCATTAGAGGAAATAGATGCTTTTTATCTATCCAGCGCAGATTGGCTATTTGGACACTTTACTTATAACCAGCAAAGCAACCCCATTGGTTTTAGTTCTGCAACATTTTTTCAACCCGAAACAGTACTGCGTCTTTCCAATACTCAACTTTGTATAGAAACCATTCATGCATCTGCAGAAAATATATTCGAGCAAATTATTACGCAAAAAATTACAACCACCCAAAAGGCAATACCTATTGTAATGAAACCTAGAATTGGGCAAGAAGAATATTTGGCCACAATTCATCAATTACAAAAACATATTCAACAAGGAGATTGTTACGAAATTAATTTTTGTCAAGAATTTTATGCTGAAAATACAAGTATTGATCCAGTGCAAACCTATTGCGAGCTTTCACACATTTCACCCACCCCCTTTGCCTGTTATTATAAACAACAAAATGCCCATTTACTTTGTGCTAGCCCAGAAAGATTTTTACAAAGAAATGGGATGCAAGTAATTTCTCAACCTATCAAAGGCACAAATAAAAGAGATCTGCAAAACCCAATTAAAGATGCAGCATTAAAAGAAGCACTAAGGCAAAGCAGTAAAGACCAAAGCGAGAATGTAATGGTAGTAGATTTGGTAAGGAATGATTTGAGTAAAATTTGTGTAGAAGGAACTGTAACCGTTACCGAATTATTTGGCATTTACAGTTTCCCTCAAGTACATCAAATGATATCAACGGTAACGGGAGAACTAAAACCACATCCGTTGTTTTCTGAAATAATCAATGCCAGCTTTCCGATGGGTAGTATGACTGGGGCTCCCAAGAAAAAAGTAATGGAACTAATTGAACAGTATGAAAATAACCCTAGAGGAATTTATGCTGGTGCTGTTGGATATATTGATCCAAAACAAAATTTTGATTTTAATGTAGTAATCAGAAGTCTTCTATACAATTCAGCAACTCAATACCTTAGTTATTGGGTAGGAAGTGGTATTACTTTTTATAGCAATGCAATAGATGAATATGAAGAGTGTTTACTAAAAGCTAGCGCAATGAATACCATTTTAAATTATTGATTCATTCTTTGTTTCAATAAAATTCACAATAGCTTCCCTACCCTCTTTTTTTTCTGCACTAGTTACAAAATGCTGAGGTAAAAATTGCCAACTCTCTTTTAAAGTATCAAAAAATGCGTTGATATTAGCAGCAACAACAGCCGGTTTTTCCTTATCGGTTTTCGTAAATACCAAGGTAAATGGTACTTCCCAAAAATCTAATTGACCAATAAATTCAAGATCTAATTTTTGTGGCTTATGCCTGCTATCAATTAACACAAAAACATTTACTAAATTCTCGCGCTTGCGTAAATAATTTTCAATCATTTGTTCCCAACGTCTTCTGCTACTTTGCGCCACTTTTGCAAAACCATAACCCGGTAAATCTACCAAGTACCATTTACTTGTTCCCTTATTATTTTTAATACTGCTTTCTATTTCAAAATGATTAATCAACTGCGTTTTGCCAGGTGCAGAGGATGTTTTCGCCAACTTATTATTGCGGCAAATCATATTGATTAATGAAGACTTACCCACATTACTTCTTCCAATAAATGCATATTCGGGCCTATCAGCTTTAGGACAATCTTGATAATCTGCATTTGAAATCAGGTATTCTGCTTTTTTGATTTCCATCCTGCAAAGTAAACAAAAGGCCGTGGATAAACTTCCTTAGTTGCAGATTCAATTAATTAATACAATTATTTAAAAAGATGCTTTTAATGAAATTGACAAATTTCTACCCGGAGCAGAGATTCCGCTAGCAAAATAACGATAATTTTTATCTGATATATTTTCTACCATTACTTGTAAAAACAGGCTTTTAGTAAAATGCGCAGCAGCCCTCATATTAATGGTAGCCCAAGAAGGCATTCCATCTGGAGTTGCATACAATTGATTGTCTTCGCCATTGGGATTGTAATCGGCAATACGCTTCCATCCGTTGAAAAGGGTATACAACTCTGCTTCCCAATTCGTTTCAATATGCTTCAAAGAAAAACGTCCATACACTGGCGGCACATGATCTAAAGGAATTTGTTTATTTAGAGGATCATTGAATTTACCCTGAGTATAGGTAACAACCCCATCAATCGTAGTGCCTTTTGTAATTTTGCATGTAGCGTTTATACTGAACCCAAATAAAGCAGCATTGGCTTTATTTTGAATTGAGTAAACAGCACTTTTTACACCACTATAAAATATACTGTCTTGTCCGTTAAAAGTAGATTTATCTAGCACTAATGCGTTTTGAAAATGAGTATAGAATATAGCCAACCCATAGCTCAATACGCTACTATATTGATTAATATTAAATTCTGCATTGTAAGTGTATTCTGGCTTGATACTGGTATTGGGCACTACCACCAATCCTGTTCTTGAATCAAAAACTTTAGATAAATCATCTACATTGGGTGAACGAAATCCACTGCTTAAAACCAATGCGGCTTTTAAATTAGCAGGGCTTGCATAAACAATTCCAGCATTTCCTGTAATGGCCTTATTATTTTGTTTGGCAACAGTAAAAGGAAACTTGGTAAGGGCTGTATCTATAAAACGTGCATCCATTTGCACCAAATTAAAACGCAACCCATCATTAAAAGTAAACTGATTATTTATTTTATACGTATGCTGTGCATACAAAGCATGTGAAGCTAAAGTTGTAGGGCCATCTGCATAACGGGTAGTAATTTTAGACTTTACCCCAGTTATGATATTCACTCTCTCCGCAGTAGATCGCACAAAATTAGTATAACTCTCCGCACCAATTTGTACCTCATTTTTTCCATTAATATGTTTTGCATCTACATTGAATCCAAAAATATGCACCCGCTCCCAACGATAGTCTTTATTGTTATTTTGAAAACGGCGGTTTATTCTGCTTTCTTCAATATCCTGATAACTAGCAGTTACCCTTATATCCTGAAAATATCCTGCTTGTTCTGAAGCACTAAATTGGTAAGATGCCATATTTCTTTTCTGTGGGCCATAATACCATTCTGCAAACACAGGAAAATTGGTGCTAGCTTTTTCTGTTAAGCGATCATACCTGGGGATATCATTGGTATTAGAAAACTGAAGATTAACTAAATGTTGAATTTGATTGCTAAGTTTGAATAAAAACTTTTGGGTAATATCCACCTGCTTATACCCCGAAGGACTTTGTTTATTGGGATTTGGATTGGGTGTTGCAACGTCTGTATTTCCCACTCTTTGCACAATAAAATCTTTTTTTCCAAATAAGGGATATGCACCAGTTCTATTTTTACCCTGTACAAGATCGCCAAAAGAACCATAAGTAACAGAGGTAAAAGAAGCCCATTTTTTTCCACCAATATTCCATTGCAGATTACCTCTATTTTCTTGGGTGGCACTTGAGTATCTAAGTGTACTGCTTCCAGATACAATTGTTTTATTGCTATCGCACAATAATGGTTTTTTTGTATACATATTAATTACGCCTCCCAACGCATCACTACCATATAATGTAGAAGATGGGCCGTAAATAATTTCTACTCTTTCCAATACCATATTGTCTACAGATATTATATTTTGCAAATGTCCTGTGCGGTAAATAGCATTGTTCATTCTAACTCCATCTACCATGGTTAAAATTCTACTAGCTTCAAACCCGCGTATAACAGGGCTTCCACCACCTTGCTGACTTTTCTGCACAAACAATTTTCCAGAATTCAGCAATATATCAGAAGCATTTCCTTGATAAGTAAGTTGAGTACTTGTTTTAAGTACATCAACGGTTTGAGCAATTCTTTTAAATTTTTCTGCAAACTTATTTGCATATACAACTACTTCATCTAAAGAAGTAGGACTCCCCTTAGTGGTATCTTTTAGTTCCTGCGCATTCAAAACATGTATGCTAAGTAATAAAAGAGCACTTAATAAAAGTTGCTTTCTCATTTAATTAATATAATTACCCAATCGCTTTATTACAATAATTTTTTGGGTAATAAGTAAATACCAAAGAATATTATTATAGATAAACCTTTTTATTTAGTTTCTACTTTTTTCTTAATGACCAAACTATCAGCAGGGTAATGGGCTTTAATACTATCTCTTACAGAGGTACACCAATCGAATAAAATATTTTTTTCTTCTGCTGATAATTTTGCATTGCTATGAATAATGGTATAAGATTCCAATGGCATTTCACCATCTTTTACCTCATCTATACATTCTTCTAACTTTTTATATTGCCTAGCAATTCTGTATCCAGCAAACTCATTAAAATTTAAATGGCGCTTGCCATCTTTTACATGATCATTAATCCACCATGCTATTGGCTGCACATTGGCATACCAAGGATATACCGTATTGTTGCTATGACAATCTTGGCATGCTTTGGTTAAAATTTGCTGTACATTTTCGGGCACTGGATAAATTGTACTAATATCTTTTTCCTTGTTGTTCGAATTATTTTTTGTGGGGCGAAAAGCTTGTGCCACTATAAGTATGACCAATAATCCTAGCCCAATTTTTTTAACCATTTTCATACAATCAATTATTTGTTTATTAAAACCTTACCTGTCATTTCGGGAGGAATAGGCAGTTCCATCACAGAAAGTATAGTAGGTGCTATATCCCCCAATTTACCACTATTTATTGTACCTCGCCAATTTTGATCAATTATAAATAATGGAACCAAATTTAAGGTATGTGCTGTATTAGGCGAGCCATCTTCATTAATCATATAATCGGCATTTCCATGATCGGCAGTAAGAAAAATAGTATACCCATGATTCAATGCTTCTGTTACAATTTGTCGTACACAATTGTCTACTGTTTCTACTGCCTTAATTGCGGCAGAAAAAATACCTGTATGTCCTACCATATCTGCATTGGCAAAGTTTAGGCAAATAAAGTCGGCAGATTCACTACTAATTTCAGGTAACAGCAAAGCAGTAATTTCATTAGCGCTCATTTCTGGTTTTAAATCATACGTAGCTACTTTAGGTGAGGGTACCATGAGTCTACTTTCACCATTAAATGGTTCTTCTCTTCCTCCGCTAAAGAAAAATGAAACGTGCGGATACTTTTCTGTTTCTGCAATTCTAATTTGTTTCTTGCCATTATTGGCCAGCACTTCACCTAGGGTATTGTTTAAATTATCATTCTCAAAAACCACATTCACGTGTTTAAACTTTTGATCGTACATGGTCATAGTAGTATAATGCAGATCAAGTTCTTTCATATCAAATTCAGGAAAATCTTGCTGCGTAAGCACTTGCGTAATTTCTCTACAACGATCTGTTCTAAAATTAAAACAGATGGCTACGTCTCCATCTTCAATTAATGCAATCGGTTTATCGTTTGAATCCACCATGGTGGTTGGTAAAATAAATTCATCGGTTTTTCCTGCAGCATAAGACATGGAAATGGCTTCCGAGGCTGATGAAGCCCTATTTCCTTTAGCATGTACTAAACAGTCATAAGCTAGTTTTACCCTTTCCCAACGTTTATCTCTATCCATTGCATAATACCTTCCGCTAACACTGGCAATTTTTCCTACGGTGTTATTCATGTGTGCTTCTACTCCTTCTACAAACGCCAATCCGCTTTTAGGATCCGTATCTCTTCCATCGGTAAATGCATGCAGAAAAACATCCGTTAACCCTTCCGCCTTACATACAGAAAATATGGCTTTTAAATGACTAGTATGAGAGTGAACTCCACCATCGCTTACTAAACCCAATAAATGTAATTTTTTTTGGTATTTTTTAGCAAATCGGATAGCTTTTAATAATTGGGGATTGGTTGCAAATTCCCCTGTTTTAATAGCCACATTGATGCGCTGTAATTCTTGATATACAATTCTTCCAGCTCCTAGGTTTAAATGTCCTACTTCGCTATTTCCCATTTGACCTTCGGGCAATCCCACGTTTTCGCCGCAAGTAACCAAGGTAGTATTAGGATAGGTTTCATATAAAGAGCTAACAAAAGGAACATGTGCTTGTTGAATGGCATCGGCAGATGGTACTTTTCCTAATCCCCATCCATCCATAATGATTAATATTGCTTTTTTACTCATAGGTTTATCTTGTATTCTGTTAATAATGTAAGTTTTAACCGTAGTTTTATCAATAACTGTATTTTAATCAAATTTGGCATGTTTTTCGCAAGTATTCAAACGAAAACGATTATTATGAAAAGAATTTTTTTATCCATCATACTTTTGGGCCTGAGTTTTTCTATAATGGCTCAGTCTGAAACTGATGCGATAGTGCAGTCTTTTAAATCGGCAAATGTGGATGATATAGCCAACCATTTTGATGATTTTGTAGACCTCAAACTTTTAAACAAGGATGAAGTAAAAAATATGAGCAAAAATCAGGCTGCAATTGCATTAAAAGCTTTTTTTGCCGAAAATGGCATAAAAGGATTTGATAAAGTATCTGAAGGAGGAAAAGGCACATTAGCTTATTTGATTGGAAAACTTACTACAAATGGTAAAAATTATAATATAACCATTCAAATGAAGCAAAAATTGGCTAAAATGCAAGTGATCACTTTACGAATTAGCTAATGAATTTTAATGAATCCCTCCAAAAACTAGTTGATGCTGCCATTCTTGAAGATGTAGGACCAGGAGATTATAGTACCATTAGCTGTATCCCCGTCACTCAAAAAGGCAAAGCTATCTTACATATTAAAGAAGGGGGTGTTCTTGCTGGTGTTGCCATTGCCCAACAAATTTTTAGTAAGTTAGAACCTACCTGTTTATTTATTCCCCATAAAAAAGATGGGGATAGTATGATGCCTGGTGAAACTGCATTTGAAATTGAAGCAAGTGTTCATACGATTTTAAAGGGGGAAAGGTTGGTGTTAAATTGCATGCAAAGGATGAGTGGGATAGCCACATTAACCAAAACCTATACTGAAAAATTACAAGGATACCATACCCAGCTTTTAGACACCAGAAAAACAACGCCCAATTTTCGTTTACTAGAAAAAGAAGCTGTAAGAATTGGTGGAGGCATGAACCATCGTTTTGGATTATACGATATGATGATGCTAAAAGATAATCATATAGATTACTGTGGAGATATTATTAAAGCAATAGATAAAGCTTATTCGTTTTCTGCTAAAATGCCTTACCCATTAAAAATAGAAGTAGAAACCCGCAGTATACAAGATGTGGCGTTGGTTTGTGAACATGCCAAGGGAAAAGTTTTTAGAATCATGCTAGATAATTTTACACCAGCACACATAAATGCTGCCATGCGTATAATTGATCATCAATTTGAAACAGAAGCTAGTGGAGGAATTAACTTAGATAATATTATTCCTTATGCTAAAACAGGGGTAGATTTTATAAGTGTTGGTGGGTTAATACATCAAGCTAGAAGCCTCGATTTGAGTCTTAAAGCAACTCTTCATTAAAGTTATTCTTACATTTACGTTTAAAATCAGCCTCATTTTTTATTACCTTTAAGTAGTGCAAATTACTATAGTGCAAAAAAAATACTTCCATTCACTTTACCTAACAGGAGCTTGTATTCTGCTATTTTCTCATTTGCTTTTTGCACAAAATCCTACTGATAGTTTATACCAACAACTAAAAAAAACCACAAACAATGAGCAAAAATTAGTTTTGCTAAACAAGTTGAGTGAGGAAGTAGGTAAAGTTTCTACAACAGAAGCATTAAACTATGCAACAGATGCCGAACAACTAGCCAATTTATTACATGATTCTACCAATTTGGGTAGGGCATTGAATAACCTAACCTGGATATTGCTTAAAAAAGGAGATTTTACTAAAGCCTTTAACTATGGAGTGCAAGCACTTAGTGTAAATCAATCCATACATCATGACCCACAATTGGCAACTTCGTACAGAAATATTGCTGGTGTATATTATTCACAAGGTAATTACGCATTAAGTACACAATGTTTGCAAAAAGACCTTGACATAAATATTCGGTTAAATGACAATATGGGAATTAGTAGGGCTTATAATAATTTGGCTTTTGATGCATTTAGAAATGGAGCTGATAAAAAAGCCAATGACTTTGTTAAAAAAGCAATGACTCATTCTATCAAAATAGCTGATAAATCCCTGTATGCATTTGCCTTACGCACGCTTGGCGATATTTTTGAAAAAAAAGGAAACTATGATAGTGCTATTTATTACTATTCCGAATCAATAAAATGGAGTGAAATAAGTAAAGAGGTTTTTACCACAGTAACTTCAATGTATAGGCTAGGGAAAGTGTATCTAAATCAAGAAAAATTTACAGAAGCACTAGAAATGTTTGATAGGGCTTTGCCAATTTCTTTAAAATATGGGAGTAATAATCTAAATAGTATTATTTATAAATACAAGGCTTTGACTTTTAAAGGAATGGGAGATTACCAACATGCCTACGAAGCTTTTTTGCAATACAGCACATTAAATGAAGCTCTATTTGAAGAAAAAGAAAGATCCACAATTGCCCAAAATCAATATGCATTTGAAACGGGAAAAAATAAGGCAGAAATACAGTTATTAAAAAGAGAAAAAGAGCTGGAGGAAAAGCAAATTCAGTTTCAAACCTACCTCAATATCTCTTTTGTTATTACTATTTTAATAATTGCGGTAATGCTGGGAATTATTTGGAGAAAAAATAATTTGATCAAAAAAAGCAATCAACTGCTTACAGAACAGAAACAAAAATTAGAAGAAAGTTCCTTTTTAAAAGATAAAATTTTTTCTATCATTTCACATGATTTAAGGTCTCCCATAGCTGCGCTGACATCTGCATTACCTATGCTAGATCAGGAAAATATAGATCCTGAATTATTTAATTCTATTAAAAATGGACTGGGTAAACAATTAAGCTCCCTCAGTTTTACAATAGACAACCTACTTATTTGGGCCAGATCTCAAATGAAAGGTATTACTAAACCAGAATATACTCACTTTGATATCACCATGGTTGCAGAGCATAATTGCCTTCTATTACAAGCATTGGCTCAACAGAAATCTATTCAACTACTTTGCAATTTGCAGGAGAGGAGTTTAGTTTTTGCGGATAAACAACAAATAGATATCCTCATTCGGAATTTATTGTTAAATGCTATAAAATTTACCAAAGAAAATGGCTTAATTGAAGTGCATGCTTCAGAAACAGCAGCAAGTATTGTACTGATGGTTACCGATAATGGAATTGGAATGTCTAAGGAACAGGTGGGTAACCTTTTTAATGTAAAAACCCATTTTACTACTCCTGGTACACAAAAAGAAAAAGGCACAGGCTTGGGATTGCTTATTTGTATGGAATTTGCCTTAGCCAATAAAGGAAATTTACTTGTAGAAAGCGAGCCTGGAGAGGGCACTTCAATTTCGCTGATTTTACCAAAACCTACTATATGAGTAAAAAAAATAAAGCAGATCAATTAGGCTTTGTTTATAGCACAGATCCTGGGTTTCAATTTCAAAAAGAAGATCAAGAAGCTCAAGAAACGCTTGCTCCCGCATTACAAAAACTACAAATTCAATTAGACAGTAAACATCGTGGTGGTAAAACGGTAACCTTGGTGAATGGTTTCATTGGCAGTATCTCCGATTTAGAAATATTGGCTAAAAAATTAAGAAATTACTGCGGAACAGGCGGTAGTGCTAAAGAGGGAATGGCCATTATTCAAGGAGACCAACGAGAGAAAGTATTTCAATGGTTTTTAAAAAATGGATATACTCAAATTAAAAAAAAATAAAAAGGCAATAAACCAAATCGTTTTTTATAAATTATGCGAATAAACTACCTTTATTAAAAATAATATTCTAACTTACTTTTTTTCTCAACATTAACATACAAACTAATACCATCATGGCAAAAGCAAGTAAAAAGAAAGCCGCAAAAAAAACTGCACCTAAAAAAGTAGCTCCTAAAAAGGCAGTGAAAAAAGCAGTAAAAAAAGCCGCCCCTAAAAAAGCTGCAAAAAAGGCCGCACCTAAAAAAGCTGCCGCCAAAAAAGTAGCACCAAAAAAGAAATCAACTCCTAAAAAAGTGGTGAAAAAGGCTGCCCCTAAAAAAGCAGTAAAAAAACCAGTTAAAAAGGTAGTTGTAAAAAAAGCAGCACCCAAAAAGAAAGCCACTGCTAAAAAACCAGTAGCGAAACCTGTTGCTAAACCTTCACCAGCACCTGTTGTAACCAAAAAGCCAGCAGCTAAAAAGAAGAAAGTAGTTAAAAAAATAGCACCCGTTGTGGCTCCAGTAGTTGTAGAAACTCCTGCACCTGTAGAAACACCAACCCTATTTACACCTGAAGAGCCAACTACGAATTCAACCAATTCTTAGTTCATCAACCATCGTTTTTAAAACCCTGTTTTTTTACAAAACAGGGTTTTTTATTGCCCATAGAAGTGGTTTTTGAATATCTTTAAATAGGTAAAAAATGAAGCAATAGGTTCATTGATATCATTTCATTCTCACTTAAATTACAATTTATGCGCATTTTATTGATCAGTATTTTTAGCCTATTTGTTTTTTTAGCACCAGCTCAAAGCAGTACTAAAATAATAGATAAAACAAAAAACATGAAACATTTCAACGGCTTTTTTCCTTTTTGGTGGGATGCATCCAGTGGAAAGGTTTGGATGTTAGTGAATAAATTAAACCAAGAATTTTTATACGTAAATTCACTTCCTGCCGGATTAGGTTCTAACGATATAGGCCTAGATAGAGGTCAAATTGGAGACACTAGGGTTGTGTATTTTACCAAAGTGGGCAAAAAATTATTGCTAGTTCAGCCTAACTACGACTACCGAGCACTGATTGCCAATAAAAGCGAACAAAGGGCAGTTAAAGAATCCTTTGCAGAATCTACCATTGCTGGCTTTGCCATTGATGAAGAAGAAAATGATGAAATTTTAATTGATCTTACGCCCTTTTTATTAAGAGACGCACACGGAGCTGCAGATAAAATAAAAGCTATGCGCCAAGGAACTTACACAGTAAGTGAGCCCCGATCTACTGTATATCTTCCCAATACAAAAAACTTTCCTAAAAACACCGAATTAGAAGCCAGCATTAGTTTTACTGGTGGAGCAGATGCAGGACGATTGGTGAATAGTGTAGTACCTTCTAAAGAAGCTATTACTTTAAGAATGCATCATTCATTTGTAGAATTACCCAACTCTAATTATCAACCTCGCCGTTATGATATAAGAAGTGGTTATTTTGGAATTAGCTTTTTCGATTATAGTAGTGATTTAAGTGAACCCATAGAAAAAATGTTTATAGCCCGTCATCGGCTAGAAAAAAAAGACCCTACTGCTGCATTCAGTGAAGCAGTTAATCCCATTGTTTATTATGTAGACAATGGGACACCAGAACCCATTCTTTCGGCATTAATGGATGGAGCCCGTTGGTGGAATCAAGCATTTGAAGCAGCGGGATTTAAAAATGCATTCATAGTAAAAGTATTGCCCGACTCTGCAGACCCCATGGATATTCGGTACAATATGATTAACTGGGTGCATAGATCTACCCGAGGATGGAGTTATGGCGCTTCGGTTACCGATCCTAGAACTGGAGAAATCATTAAAGGCCAGGTTTCACTTGGTTCACTTCGAGTTCGACAAGATTATTTAATTTTTACTGGCTTATTATCTCCATTTGAAAACGGCAAACCAGTTCCTGAAACTATGCGAGCAGCCGCATTACAAAGACTTAGGCAGTTAGCCGCCCATGAAATAGGACATACACTTGGATTACAACACAATTATGCATCTAGTGTAAATAATATGGCTTCAGTGATGGACTATCCGCATCCCAATGTATTTATCAATGAAAAAGGAATTATTGATTTTAGCAAAGTATACACCAACGAAATTGGTGAATGGGACAAGCGAGCCATACTATATGGTTATGCTCAATTTGCTCCTGGAACCAATACCAATGCAGCTTTGAATAATTTGTTAGAAGAAAACACCCAAAGAGGATTGTTATTTATTGCAGATGCCGATGCAAGGGCATCCAGCGGGTTTCATCCATCTGCTCATTTATGGGATAACGGAACAGATGCGGTAACTGAATTAAAAAATATACTCACCATTCGACAAAAAGCCTTAGATCAGTTTTCTGTAAATGCCATTCCTAACAATACCCCAATGAGTAAGTTAGAAGATGTTTTGGTACCCATTTATAATTACCATCGTTATCAAGTAGAAGCTGTATCTAAATTAATTGGGGGAATGAATTATAGTTATTCTGTTAAAGGAGATCAACAAGTGGCCCCTGGAATTTTGCCAAAATCTATACAGGAAAGAGCTTTAAAAGCCGTAATAGAATGCTTGTCACCCAATGTACTTACTCTTTCAGAAAGAATTATAGCCCTGATTCCACCCAGGCCTCCTATGTATTATGGAATAGGTGAAACCTTTGCAAAAAGAACAGGAATGAGCTTTGATGCACTTGCTACTGCAGAAGCATTAAGTAGTTTTCAATTAGGATTTATTTTTAATGCAGAAAGAGCCAATAGATTGGTTCAATTAAAAGCTAGAGCCAATACGATTGGTTGGGATGATGTTTTAGATGCAGTAATACAGGCTACTTGGAAAGCCGCACCAGAAAAGGGTTTGAAAGCTGAAGTACAAGCTCAAACACAGCAAATGGTTCTTACTTTTATTATAGGATTAAGCCAAAGCGAACAAAGTAATTATCAAGTGAAAGCTATTTGCTTCGATAGATTACAAGCATTAAAAAACTATGCAACCCAACAAAGTAAAACTGCCAGCAATCGTGCTCATTTTTTATATGCGATTGAAAGAATCAATAACCCAAAAGAAATAAGTTTACCATTACATAAAGAGATACCAGCCGGAGCTCCTATCGGCTGCGATTTTGATTAAAATGATTGAAATCTAGTTAGATTGATATACTAACTGCAAAAACAAAGATGCTTGATTAAAAAAGGAAACCTTTTATAATCAAGCATCTTCTAATTACTTAAGTTAATTAAACCAGCATTCTCACTGGCTCTTCTAACAATTGCTTTACGGTTTGTAAGAAAGCCGATCCAGTTGCCCCATCCACCACTCGGTGGTCGCAGCTCAAGGTAACTTTCATGATATTGCCTACAACAATTTGACCATTTTTTACAATAGGTTCTTGAGAAATGCCACCCACAGCCAAAATACAAGTATCTGGAGGATTGATAATTGCTGTAAATTGATCTATTCCAAACATGCCTAAATTAGAAATGGTAAATGTGCTTCCCTCCCAATCGGATGGTTGTAATTTTTTGTCTTTTGCTTTTTGAGCATATACTTTTACTTCGGTACCAATTTGACTTAATGATTTTGTATTGGCAAAACGTACAACTGGAACCAATAAGCCTTCATCCACAGCAACAGCTACTCCAATATTGATATGGTTATTATATCGAATAAATTCACCCATCCAACTACTATTTACTTTTGGATGTTGTTGAAGTGCCAATGCAGTTGCTTTAAGCACCAAATCATTAAAGCTAATTTTTACAGGAGCAACTTCATTCATTTTAACACGGGCTTCAATGGCTGCATCCATGTTAATACTCATGGTAAGGAAAAAATGTGGAGCAGTAAATAAGCTTTCACTCAATCGCTTGGCTATTACTTTACGCATTTGAGAAACAGGAACATCAGTAAAGCTTACTTCACCTGTAACTATAGGAACAAATAGGCTTGCAGAGGTTGCAGACTTAGCTGAAGAATCGGAAGCGGAAACAGCAGTGGATGAAACTGGTAAAGCTGTAGAAGCCGAACTGGGTGCAACATACTGATCTATATCTGATTTAGTAATTCTACCATTATCGCCCGATCCTTTCACATATTTAAGATCAATTCCTTTTTCTGCTGCTAATTTTTTGGCCAATGGGGAAGCAAAAATTCTTCCTTCATTTACAATCACCTCTTCTGCAAGATTACTTATAGTGGCAGCACCTGTATTTGTAGTTGCCTTTATAGAATTTGTTACCGCAGTTTCTACATTTGGTGCTGATTCAGCAGGCGTATTTTGACCACCCGCTTTCACAGCACTAACAATTGCTGCAATATCTAACCCTTCTTTTCCTATTATACACAGTAAGTCGTTTACTAGAATTTTCTCACCCGCTTTAGCACCTTGATATAATAAAATTCCATCCTTATAACTTTCTAATTCCATGGTAGCTTTATCGGTTTCGATATCTGCCAACACTTCTCCTTTTTTAACGGTATCGCCTACGTTTTTTTGCCATCCAGCTATAACACCTTCTGTCATGGTATCACTTAAACGAGGCATTAACACCACTTCTTCCATTGAAGCAATATCAATTGGTGAAGCAGCAGGGGTATTTGTAACAACCTCAGCAGGTGAAGGTGTTGAAGCCGTTGGTGTAGCAGCAACTGTTTGAGCCGCACCAGATCCACTATGTAGTTGTATTAATTCGCTGATATCTTCTCCTGCATTACCAAAAATGGCTAATAAATCATTCACTTGTAGCTTTCCACCATCGGGAGTACCAATATGCAACAATACCCCATCCTGATAGCTTTCTAATTCCATAGTAGCTTTATCAGTTTCTATTTCTGCTAGTAAATCCCCTTTTTTTACTTGGTCGCCCACATGTTTATGCCATGCAGCAATCACACCTTCTGTCATGGTATCACTTAAACGGGGCATTAATATTGCTTCAGCCATCTTATTTTTTATGCTTTAAATGAGCCGTGAAATTACGTTAAAAATCAACTCAATTATTGCCCCTGTGAAAGACTATATGCTTTTTTATCCCCCCACATATTTAAAAGCTCCGTTGAACAGATTTTAAAATCTACCATGAGATGCTTATAAAGTTCCAAAATATCTACTTGAGTAACTGGCACATTTCCAATACTTTCAAAACGGCAATGATACTGATTTACCAAATTAGTAAATACAGAACCAGTAGGCCAAACCTGGGTTCCCCGGTTACTAATATTAATTAATTTAAACAAGCCCATGGTATGTTTTAAGCATTTTTCGGCAATCTGATTAGGCTGTGCATTGCTTTCAATAAACATATCTACCCCTACAATATATTCTTCATTATTATCAATGGTTTCTAACATGGGATTGTATTCCAATTTAAAATTAGTAGGTGTTACATACTGATTAATTAAAATGGGCTTAGGATTATGGGAAGGAATTTTACCAAAATTATCAACAATAGCTTGGGCAAATTCAGTAGTATTTAATGCAGGAGTAGATTTATCACCAAAATCACCCGTATGTTGCCCATTTTCTAAGGTATATAGCAATGCATTTTCCATCATGGCAGAAATTTCCATCATTCCAAAATGTCTCAACATACCAAAACCACTTAACAGTAAAGCAGTAGGGTTGGCAATATTTTTTCCGGCAATATCGGGTGCAGTTCCATGCACCGCTTCAAAAATAGAAATATGATCTCCAATATTAGCCGAAGGAGCAAACCCAAGCCCACCAACTAATCCAGCGCATAAATCGCTTACTATATCTCCTTGTAAATTGGTGAGTACTACCACATCAAATAAATCGGGCTTACTTACCAATTTCATACATAAGTCATCCACAATTACATCATCCGATTTTAATTCAGGGTATTCTTTGGCCACTTCATAAAACACTTCTAAAAATAAGCCATCCGTTATTTTCATAATATTGGCTTTATGTCCACAAGTGATTCTTCTGGCTCCCTTTTTCTTGGCCATTTCAAAAGCATATTTAACCACTTGTAAGCATCCCGGACGGGTAATAAACCTCCTACTTAAAGCCACATCATTGGTAAGCATATGTTCTATTCCTCCATAAGTATCCTCTATATTTTCCCTAACAATGGTAATATCAATGGGAATACCCGCTTTGCTAAAAACCGTATCTACCCCATGTAATGTTTGAAAAGTGCGCTTGTTAGCATAGGTATTCCATGTTTTACGGGCTGTAACATTTACACTTTTCACACCTTTTCCCTTGGGTGTTTCCATGGGCCCTTTAAACAAAAACCCTAGGGATTCTATACTGGCTTGAGCTTCTGGAGTCATGCCATTGCTGTACCCTTTGTCAAAAACCCATTTCCCCATATCAACAAATTCATATTCTAAAGGCACTTTGGCCGCTTTGAATATATGTAATACCGCATCCATTATTTCAGGACCAATTCCATCTCCCTTTGCAACAGCAATTTTTGTCATAGTTGTATTTTTCGCGTGATGCAAAGGTACGAAGCACAACTACAATTTGTTTATTAAATAAGTTGAATACTAGCAGAAATACGTTGTATGATCTGTTAATTTCCTTATTTTTACTCGAGTTAATCCTTGCATCTATGATGTCTACCATTTCAGAAGGAATAGAAGTTACCGTAGAAACTTTTTATCAAGCAGATTATAGCAATCCGCTAAAGGGAGAGTTTATGTTTGCTTATCGAATTACTATCGAAAACCACAATAAGTTTACCGTAAAACTATTAAGAAGACATTGGTTTATTTTTGATAGTAATGCAGAACATCGTGAAGTGGAAGGAGAGGGTGTTGTAGGTGTTCAACCCGTTTTATTGCCAGGTGAAAATTATCAATACGTAAGTGGCTGTAATCTTAAAACAGATATGGGTAGAATGAGCGGGAGCTATCAAATGGAAAATGAAAATAACAAACAACTATTTTCAGTAGATATTCCCTCATTTGATTTAATAGCTCCATCTAAACTAAATTAATATTACGCGGGTTTATATTTAGCTTCTTCAAATAATTTCATTGGATCTTTTTCCATTAATTCTGTTAAACTGGCTTTATTGTTTTTCTTCATCCATTTTTTTACAATTTGCCAACCAGTAAACTGCCCTATATTACCTGGTGACCCTTCACCCAATGCTTGCGTAAAGGGTGCATCTACTAAAAAATCACGAATAATTTGTGGATCGGCTTTGTACAGTACCTCATTTTGAATGAACATACTCCAAATAATTTGTTCATTTTTAAAACAAGCTTCAAGCTGAGATTGAGTGTACCCCGTTTTTAAGGTATCATCCATTTCAGGCAGAAATTGATCTAATACATACAAACGTTTTCCTAACTCTACCATTTGAGATACTAATGGAAGCCCTTGCATTTTAGCAGGATACATATCATCAATGATATTTTTTAAAGCGTTGGCAGGAATATAGGCTGGTTGAAACTTACGGGAAATATAAGCAGGGTACATAGATTGCCCTTGCTCACTTACATAAAGTGGATGATCCTTCCCTAAAAATAGCTGCAACCCAATTGCAATTGCATCTGGAGTAATTACACATGCATAACTATTAATTGGCCCTATAAAAGTAATTATTTTTTTAGGCAGCGGATAGTTAGGAAAATAATAATGTACCAATTGAAACCCTTTTTTAATATCATCACTAATTGTAGAAAATTTCCCAAAAATAGGTTGAGCATCCTTGTAAACCGATTGATAGGAAGCAATAAAGGAACTTACATCAACCTTGGCTGTAGCAGGGGTAGTTCCTAAAATATTATACATAAAATCGGTTGTAAACCCTGGATATTTTTTATTCAACACGTTCATAGACGTATCGAAATGTAGGGTATCCATTGCAAAAAAATCTTGCTCAAACCTTTCTGTAACTAAGTTTATCTTACTATTACTCACATCGGGAATAGGTTTCCGCTGCTTGCAGGCAATTAGCCCAAACATCAATAAAAAAACTGGTACTAAATTCCTCATACGCGAAATAACGGAAAGGATGGTGATGATGTTGTTAAAATACTGAAATTTGCTACATGAAGATTTTCATTGCACAACAAAATTACCATATTGGCCATTTTGAGTATAATACCAACAAAATCATAGAAGCCATTGAAACTGCAAAAGCGGCAGGTGGTGATTTGATTTTATTTAGTGAAATGAGTGTTTGCGGATACCCAGCTAGGGATTTTGTAGAATTCAACGATTTTATAGATCAGTGTTACGCAGCAGTAGAAAAAATTAAGCAACATGCAGATACCATTGGGGTACTTATTGGAAGCCCTGCTAGAAATACCCAACACAAGGGTAAAAGCTTGTTCAATGCAGCTTATTTTTTATATGAGCAAACGATCAAAGCAGTTGTTCATAAAACCCTTTTGCCTACTTACGATGTATTTGATGAGTACCGTTATTTTGAACCAGCATTTGAATGGAATATCATTGAGTTTAAAGGGAAAAAACTAGCGGTAACTATCTGTGAGGATATTTGGAACCTAGGAAACAATCCCTTGTATAGGGTTTGCCCAATGGATCAATTGATGCAACAGCATCCAGATATCATGCTTAACCTGAGTGCATCTCCTTTCGATTATACGCATGACGAAGATAGAAAAGCAGTGATCAAAGCCAATGTGCTGAAATATAAAATTCCTTTATTTTATTGTAACGCAGTAGGGAGCCAAACTGAAATTGTATTTGATGGGGCTTCCTTGGTTTTTGACAAAGATGCAAACTTATGTAAAGCTTTGCCCCTATTCGAAGAAGCTTTGGTTGATGTTATATTAAATGATGATGGTCATATTGATGCATCTATTATAGAACCTGTAAGCCGTGTTCCTGATACAGAATTAAATCCTGAAACATTAGCAGAAAATTTAAACATTGAACAAATATATAGGGCATTGATTTTAGGTATTAAAGATTACTTCGCCAAAATGGGATTTAAAAAAGCCTTAATTGGCTCTTCTGGAGGAATTGATTCGGCCGTAACATTAGCATTGGCTTGTGATGCATTGGGTGCCGAAAATGTAAGAGCCATTTTAATGCCTTCACCTTATTCTACTGAACATTCTGTATATGATGCCGTTGAATTAAGTAAGCATTTAAATAACCCTTATGATATCATACAAATTAATGCAGTATATGAAAGTTTTTTAACCACACTTAGTCCATTATTTAAAGACCTTCCTTTTTCATTAGCCGAAGAAAATATACAGAGTAGAAGTAGGGGTAATATTTTAATGGCTATTGCAAATAAATTTGGATATATACTATTGAATACGTCTAATAAAAGTGAACTAGCCACGGGCTATGGTACTTTATATGGAGATATGGCTGGAGGTTTGGGTGTATTAGGTGACTGTTATAAACTACAAGTATATGCATTGGCCAAATTCATTAACCGTAACCATGAAATAATACCTAACCATATTATTAGCAAAGCCCCAAGTGCAGAATTAAGACCTAACCAAAAAGATAGTGACAGTTTACCAGATTATGCCATTTTAGATAAGCTCTTGTATCAATACATTGAAAAACGAAAAGGCCCAGCAGAAATAAAAGCATTGGGATTTGATGAAGCCTTGGTTGATCGTACATTAAAAATGGTAAACAATAATGAATACAAGCGTAATCAATTTTGCCCCATCATACGTATATCACCTAAAGCATTTGGTGTTGGAAGAAGAGTACCCATTGTGGGTAAATACTTAAATTAATTTAGGGTAGTTTATGCACTACCAGTAAAGGTAAATGGGTATGGAAAGCTAATTTTTTGGTACTACTTTTTATAAAAAGCCTCTCAAAAAAAGTATGCCTTTTAGGAATGGTAATAATGATATTTGCCTTATGAGAATCGGCAAATTCATTCACCCCATCAACGTATTCTTTATTTTTAATAAAGAAATATTCAGGATTAAATTCTCCTAATAAGGTATGCACGGCAAAGCCCTCTCCCATTACACTAGCGGGATATTTTGCATTGGATTCTTCAAGGTCTACTTCTATATTAAATACCGTTAATTTAGCCTTTGTATCGCTAATTAATTTACGAATTAAGTTTACAGGAATATATTTATCAGGGTGATTAAAATCACAGGCCAAAAGAATATTTTCTACTTTAACAAATTCCAATTTTGGAGGAATAATCAACACAGGTACACCCAACGCTCCTGCTACAGAAATGGTATTGCTTCCTATTAAAGTTTCTTCTAAAGCGCCACCACCCGTAATGCCCATAATAATTAGTTCAATGGGTTCTTTGGATGCAAGTAATTCCAATCCTCCAGTGATAGAACCATATTCTACCACCGTATCAACAAGTAGATTACTATTGGGGAACTTGGCTAGGAGTTCTTCTTTAAATGCGGCTAAATTGCTAGTAGCTGTTTCCTTATAAGAATCTAACTCTAACATTTGTACTCCAGGCATTAAAGGATCTAGGGCTACGGGTAATTCGTATGCATGAAACAACAATAATCGTTTTGCATGAACTTGTTGAGCAAAGTGTACAGCGTATGCTGCCGCATTTGCCGCAGTAGAGGAAAAGTCGGTTGGTATGATGATGGTATTCATAACGTAAACTTTTACATAAATTTCAGCATTAATTTACACATTAAATATGACATATATCATGCTAATAAATGATCCTAGTAATAAACAAAAACCCTTCCAACAAATAGTGAAAGGGTTTTAACAAGTTTTAAAATTTATAAATTTTCAATAATTCCTGCAATTCCTTGGCCTCCCCCAACACAAGCACTTACAATACCATATTTCTTATTCAATCGCTTCATATCATTGAGTATTTGAACGGTTAATTTACAGCCAGTGCAACCAAGTGGATGGCCCAATGCAATGGCACCACCATTAATATTAACGATGTCTGCATTCAGGCCTAATTCTCTAATTACCGCCAATGACTGAGATGCAAATGCTTCATTTAATTCAACCAAGTCAATATCAGCCAAACTCATATTGGCTTGCTTTAATACTTTAGGTATGGCCGCAATAGGACCAATTCCCATCAATCTTGGATCAACTCCTGCAGAGGCACAGTTTACCAGCCGGCCAATAGGTTGTAATCCAAGCTCTACCATCATTCTTTCACTCATCACGAGTGCAAAAGCAGACCCATCACTGGTTTGAGATGAATTACCTGCTGTTACAGATCCAGTAACAGAAAATGCAGGTTTTAATTTTGCCAATCCTTCTACGGTTGTTTCTGCTCGCAATCCATCATCTGTATCAACTATATATGAGCGAACTGCTCGTTTGCCCTTTTCATTAACATACACTTGTTCTACGTTGATAGGCAAAATACCCGATTTAAAATAGCCATTTTCAATAGCAACTTTGGCTTTCATGTGAGAGTTATAGGCAAACAAATCTTGATCTTCTCTAGAAACATGATATTCATTGGCAACCGCTTCGGCTGTTAATCCCATACTTAGATAAAAATCGGGTTGATCTTTAGCGATGGCATAAGATGGAACTGTTTTCCAACCAGTAGTTGGTACTAAACTCATACTCTCTGTACCGCCAGCAACAATACATTCTGCCATGCCTGTTCTAATTTTAGCGGTAGCCATAGCAATGCTTTCTAAACCACTGGCGCAATACCTGTTGATGGTAATGCCTGGCACATCAATTCCTAAAGCCTTTGCTGCAATAATCCTTCCAAATTGCAATCCCTGCTCTGCCTCGGGTACAGCATTTCCTACAATTACATCATCAATTCTTTTAGCATCTAATTGGGGAACAGACGCCATTAATCCTTTTATTACTTCTACAGCAAGGTCATCGGATCTAAAAAAACGAAGACCACCTCGCTTACTTTTTGTAACGGCTGTTCGGTATCCTGCTACGATATAGGCTTCTTGCATACAATGAATTTTATACTCAAATGTAGTAAAAATGATTAAAAGTTGTTTATGCAACTAAATGAATGGGGAAATAGCTGCCCGAAACCAGATTTTGGGTTATTTTCGCCAAAACAGGTAATTGTACAAACTATTCAGAAATATTCTTTTTTGTTTTCCTCCCGAACGGGTACATTATTTTTCTATGGGATGCTTAAAAGCCGCAACCAGCTTATCGCTTACCGATACTTTATTGCGAAATAGCTTTCAGTATACTTCTAAAAATTTACTCAATAATGTATGGGGGCTTACCTTTCCTAATCCTGTAGGGTTAGGTGCTGGTTTCGATAAAAATGCGCTGTATTTAAATGAATTAGAAGCGCTAGGATTTGGATTTGTAGAAATAGGAACGGTAACACCTAAAGCTCAACCAGGTAATGATCTACCCCGTTTATTTAGATTACCTAACGATGGGGCTTTAATTAATAGAATGGGATTTAATAATAAGGGGGTTGATTTTGTAAAAAAACAATTGATCAATTGGAATAGTACTAAAACCGCATCAAAAAAGGGAGACTTGATTATTGGGGGCAATATTGGTAAAAATAAATTAACACCCAACGAAGATGCCTGGAAAGACTATACCATTTGTTTTCATCAACTATTTGAAGAAGTGGATTATTTTGTTGTAAATGTAAGTTCGCCCAATACGCCTGGATTAAGGGAATTGCAAGAAAAAGATGCACTTAGAAAAATTTTTAGTGAATTACAAAACATCAATACAGGTAAATTACAACCCAAACCCATTTTACTAAAAATTGCGCCCGACTTAACCAATGAACAATTAGATGATATTATATCATTGGCTACAGAAATTAAATTAAGTGGGCTTGTAGCTACCAATACAACTATTAGTAGAAGCAATTTAAGCAGTAAATCGGCAGTGCAAAGTGAAGCAATTGGAATGGGGGGATTAAGCGGCAAGCCACTTCAGCAAAGGTCTACAGAAGTAGTAAGGTATTTAGCTAAAAATACAAACTATCAAATACCCATCATTGCAAGTGGTGGAATTTTTTCAGGAGCAGATGCAGCAGAAAAATTAGCTGCAGGTGCTTGTTTAGTTCAAGTTTGGACTGGATTTGTGTATGAAGGCCCTTCTATTGTAAAAAATATTTGCAAACATTTATCTGGCAATTTATAATTTATGGAATATTTATTTAGCTCAGAAAGTTTAATTAGCTTTTTAGTTTTAACCCTGTTAGAAGTGGTATTGGGAATTGATAATGTAATTTTTGTAAGTATTATTTTAAATAGGCTTCCCAAAGCTCTACAACCTAGAGCCAGATTTACTTGGATGATTACGGGAATGATTACCCGATCTATTTTATTGTTTGGATTAAGTTGGTTAATTGCGCAAAAAGGTAAGCCTGTTTTTACAGTATGGAATAAACCCTTTGATGTGGCTAGTTTAGTAATGCTTGCAGGGGGATTATTTCTCATTTATAAAACCGTAAAAGAAATTCATCATAAACTAGAAGGTGAGGAAGATTTAATTGCAGGTATTCCCCAAAAAGAAATTGGCTTTACAAACGCTATTGGTCAAATCATTTTAATAGATATGGTATTTAGTTTTGATAGTATTATAACAGCCGGAGGAACTGCTAAGCACTTAGAAATTATGATTAGTGCTGTAGTGATTGCTATGATTATTATGTTTTTGTTTAGCCCTAAAATTTCTGCATTTATTCATAAACATCCAACCTTAAAAATGCTCGCATTATCTTTTTTAGTGATGATTGGTTTTGTATTATTGGTAGAAGGTTGGAACCCAGTTGGTTCACATGATTTACACTTAAAAAACTATGTATATTTTGCTATGGCATTTTCATTTAGTGTAGAACTCTTAAATATGCGTATGCTAAAAGCTTATAGAAAACCTGTTGAATTAAGAGAGCCTACTTTAGCATCTACTAAACAGGGATACGATGATTCGGCAAAATAAATAGTACGTAATAACATAAAGGGGAATTAAGTTTAAAAAGAAAATCGGAAACTACCAAAAACACCAAATTGGTTAATAGTTTCTTTGGGCATAGGCTGTGGGGCAACACGCCATACAAGATCTATCCTAAAGAATTTTAGAATATTGTCTATACCAGTTCCCACTTCTACGTACATTTTATCATTTAATGATTTGTATAAATAATTACCCGTAAAATTCAATTGCTGATTGGCATCAGACAAATTAGCTACAACCCCCTTTACACTCCAAAACTGTCTAAATTTCAACTTGCGAGTTATGGGAATATATCTAAATAATCCATTCCCAATATTATGTTCTACATTAAATCCGGCATATTGATTACCAATGAATTCAAATTGATTCATCAAGTTAAATGCATATTTATTATAATAGTATAATTCGTTTCCTGGAAGAATATTTAAAAAAGGATAAGGCACAGTACCAAAAATTTTACCACCAAAAACATTCCAATATAAAGTGCCATAAGGGGCTACACTTGTTAGATGCGAAACACTGAAATCTACCTTATGATACTCATTTTGATTATTAAAAATACTTGCCCAAGCCTTGGTGTACTTTATTTCAACAATGGGCTTTGTACTTCCTAAACTTCTTCTTAAAAAATTATCTTCTAAATAACGTTCTTGATAAGCATACCTTAATTTAATAGAAGTTTCAAATGATCCAAATGGATTTTCTCCAATGGTATTGAAACCATTTTCTGTTGGTAAATTTTTTAAAGCAGTATAATTTCTATTCGCTGCTGTTAATTCAATACTAAGCCCATTTCCTGTTTCTTTAAAATAGTCCAATTTAGTTTCTTGCATACGTTGAAACTTATAAGGAATATTAGGTCTTCTAAAAATAGTGGCAAAAATATTGTCGTTACCCAACTGGTCATAATACAATTGACGATTATCTAAATCATCTTTATGTGTAAATGAAATATAACTCCATAAGTCTTTATTTAATAAATAAGTAGCTTTTGCTTTCCCTTTAAATAACCCATCATTAACTCCGTATGCTAAGTATCCCGAAAAATTCCAACGCTTACTAAATGATTTGTTAGTTGCCATATCAAATCTAAATCTAGGCCCTTCATAATTATTAGAAGATACCCAATAAAACCAAGGGCCTAAACGGATCTTTCCAAAGTCTTTTGTTCCTTTTGCCAAAACCTCAAGTGCATCTTTATAAAATAAGTAAGTAGGATTTTTATTGAGTGTGTCCAGTACTTTATAAACGGTTAACTCATTTTTATTTAGTGGTTCATGCCTTCTTCTAACCCAAAAAGAATCTGACAATTCGGTAGATGCTGGCATTAGATCTACCTGAATATTTTTTGTATTCAACAACAATTGTTCAGCAATATTTTTTTGATTAAGAACCACATTCGTATACGTGGTTGTTTTTCTGCCTTTTAAACCCAATTTACCATTCCCTACTGGGGCTAAGTCTGCAACAAACTTATCTTTATACAAAAACCAAGTTGTGTCATTAATAAGTTTAAACTCCTGTAATAAAGTAAGCCCTTCTATAAAATTAATATTAACATCGGCGGATGGACGAAGTGTAATGCGCTGAAGTGCAAAAAGGGTATCATTTACCCAGCAATCTCCATCAAAAGTGCTTTCCCCTTTGCGTTTTCCTGTAAAAAATAAATGCACCAGTCGCTTCCCATTTAAATAGGCAGTATCGGCTAATTTAAACTTATAATAAAAATCGGCATTTACATTAAAAGGGCTAATAAATTCTCTATTAAAAACTGGTATAAAATTATTCATCACATTTACATTCTGAAATGTGCCTCCTAATTCTTTAATGAAACTTTCATTTTCTACCCCATTGGTTTTGGTTGCTTTTATTTTTTCATAAATTCGTTCTGGCTCCTTTTGAAAATAATAATCACTTAAGGTTTCAGAAATATAAATAGGCAAAAATGGTTTTGATTCTGAATTAGAATCTATATAATTAAAAACAAATTTGAGTGGTTTGATAATACCGTTTCTACTTAATTTTTCTTTATTCACATTATTCAGATCCATTTCTAATTTATTATAAATCTCATATCCATAGTTATCCCAAGATTTTTTATCATTACGAAATTTATTGCTCATGATTTTTTTCCAAAACCATAAAGCACGGTTGTATTTAGATTTCACAACAGCTTCATATACTGGAGGAAGTACTTCTATAGTGCATGTAAGAAAAAGTGAATCTGTAATACGCCCAACAGAAATGGGTAATACTTTGTAACCAACGCTAAATACTTCTAGTGTATCATTGATGGTTGCTGTATTTAATAAAAAAGTGAATTTGCCGGCAGAGTCTGTGAGCATTCCCTTACCCGATTTTTTAAATTTCACAGATGCAAATGGGATCTGTTCATCGCTTTGCTTATCTCTAACAATACCAGATAGTTTTACATACTGTCCATAATTATTTTCAATTGAAAGAAAAACAATGAATAATATCAACCAAAACTTTACCTCCCTGTACTTCAACATCACTTGTAAATTAAAAAAATATCCTATTAAAAATCAAACCCTAGTGCAAAATAATACAATGGTTTACCAACAAATACGCCTTTCATAGGCCATGCAGCATCAAATTTTAGGAAATAACCTAATAAAGTACTTCTTGCACCAAATCCATATCCTCCAGCAAATGGACCAAGACCACCTGCATCAATACGTACAATTACAGAAGAATTTTGATCGGATATAACTTCTCCAGGTCTTTTAATACCATTGTATTTACCATTCCATGCAGTTCCAAGATCTAAAAATTGAACCAATTGAAAATTTCGAAGAAAGGCATTATTAATAGGCTTATCAAATAATGTAGAAAATACGGGTAGCCTAAATTCACTATTTATTACAAACGCGTTGTTCCCATTTGCTACATTTTGATTGTACCCACGCATATTTACAGCCAGCGTTTGGAAAGCATAATTTTGGTCTGCTGCAGGCCTGTTTTCATTGTTAAATTTGGGTCCAATCCATCCATCTACTCCACCCAAATAGTAAATAAGTTTTTGAGCTCCCCAAGAAAAATCTGCTGATGCTCTTCCTGCCCAAATAAAATTGCGATAAATTTTATGATAATACCTAGCATCAAATCCAAAATTCATAGTTGGTTTACCATTATTTAATGCCGTTTTAGTGCTGGGTATATTCACATCCATGTACACTTTATATCTTAATCCATTCCAAATATTTTGTGTAGGATTAATGGTATTGTCATGCACATATTCAAATCGGGATAATAGAAATTTAGATAAGGTATCAGGGAAGGCTAATGCATTTGGATTAGATAAACCAGTAGCATTATCATAAGGCCTCAAAATACCTCTATCAGACCTTAGCCCAATGGTTGCTCTAAAACTTTTTACCTCATTGATGGCATATTTTGCATTTACCTGATATAAATTGGTGATCAACATATTGTTGAACTGCGATGCATAAAAGTTAGAAACATTACTTCTATAATAAGTTACGCCCCAATCAATTCTTTTCCTGAGATTTTGAAAAGATAAAAAGATATCCTTATCCGATAAATTGGTTCCAAATCGTAAACCTGCAACAAATTTAATATCTTCAAATAGTTCGTTTACCCCTACTTTAAATGTAAAGTTGAAGTCATTTCCGTTGTTTAGTTGTATAGGTCCATTGCCACCACCATAAGGCTGGTATTTATTAATTAGAATATTATTGGTAAACCCTGTTAAAATATTATCAGCACTAAATTTTAATCTATAATTAAATAGTCTAGACTTTGCTAAAACATTTTGCTTTGCTATACTCAAAGGTTTTCTAAATAAATTAACGGTGTCTGGTAGTTCATCGGCAAATTCATTTTGAAAAAAGTCTTTTGCTTTAATTGATGAATCAGATATTTTTTTATTGTTGTAAACAATTGCTTTACCAGTAACTAATTTTTGTTCCGCCAATACCCGTTTGGCATATTCGGTAAGCTTAGGATTTACATTCCGCTTATTCAAGGCATTCTCATCTACTTTTAATTTATATAAAAATTTAAAGTCTCCCTCTCTTCTCACTTCGCTTACTTGTCCGTTATTGCCAGCAATTCTTGTTTCAATTAAGCTGCTCTGATAATTGGTAATAGGAAAAGTATAGGTGGAATCTTTGTATACTTGAAAATAACTCACACTATCAGGCTCTTGCTTTTGCCAAGCAATAAGAGTAGAATCAAATTCTTTGGGCGCTGGATTACGCAATACTTCTTCCCCAATATAGTATAAAGTATCTAAGCCATTTCTCTGTGTTGCAAAAAAACCTGCCCACCTATTACCAATTCCATTTTCATCGGATACATAGGTAAAATGGTTGGTATTGTATTGCATGGGAAATTTGGCATTCCCAAATTTTACATTCGTTAATTGGGCTATTTGTTTTTCTTTACTATCGTTTAAAATATCTACCATGAAAATATTAAACCGATGTCTGCTTGGGATTACCGTGTCTTGATTGGGGGCAAGAGCACTTGGACGATTGGAAGCAAAATTAATTCCAACTCTATTAGGAAAGCTTACCAAAGTAGGATTCAAATCGTCGTATATATCATTGGTAATTTGAGTAGCTTTTTGTTCTTCAATTTTATAAGTATAAATATCGGTGTGGCCATTTTTTACTGCACTCATTACAAGTGTATTGGCATCTAGCATAAAGGAAGCATCTAAAATTTGGTCAAACCCTTCAATGGTTTGTTTATACCGTTTGTATTTAGCAATTAAATCGTAAACAAACATTTTAGTTTTTCCCATTTCCCAATAAATAACCAATAACCTAGAACCCTTACCATCCCAAGCAAGTATGGGATAACTTGGATTTACATCAGCCATATTCATTTTAACCCCACTTTTTACCAATACTTTTGTATCGTAAAAATTCTCTACCAATTTTACACTATACAATCCCTTGTTGAATTCTAATGCTGCATAGGTATTGCTTTTAGGATTGGGATTAGCTTGAAAACGAAAAAAATCTTTTTTAGTAACCTCTTCTGTTACACTTAAAGATCCTTTCACCTGATTTCTTCTGTTGCGAATATCTTTAATATACCGCTCTTGTTGAAACTGCATGAAATCGGATAATACTTCTTTGAATTTCTTTTTACAAATTCGTAAACAAGCATTATTTACATTTTTATAAATTCTAGACAAATACAATAAGTACGTAATATTCTCCTTCTTATATTTTTCGCCAATATAATTCCAAAATGCATGCCCAGCCAATTGAGGTTTCTCATAAGCAAATTGATAGAACGAGCTATAACGTCCACTTAAAATGGCACTTTTAAATTCGTCATCTTTCTCCGTATTCCAGGCTTCTCCAGCATAGGCAACATAACCATCTACCATCCATTTAGGTAAATCTAATAGAGCTTGGTTGCTGGCAAATTCCCCAATATCATCTCCAAACAATAAATTATCTGTTAACACCCGGGCAATTCCTTGGCGAACCATGTCTTTTAGATGGGCATGATTTCCATCAAAATATACAACCAATTTATTGTTTACCAATTTAGTGGTACCCCCTGGTGTTTGGAGTTCTATGCCTAACCCAATATTGGTACTCTTATAATCATTGTAATTATTGTAAATAACTATATTGGCTCTGCGTTGGAGAGAATATTCTACAAAATTTTCTATTGATCGCAATTCTTCTTCGGCAACCTGTGCAACAAATTTACCCAGCTCAACACCACCCTGTGTGCTATACACATTAAAATTAGGAGACTGGTAAAACTTCCAGATGAACTTACTATGCTGCACACGATTTTTTCCAAACTCAACCGAATTTACTTGCGCATTTCCCCAAAAGGGAAAAATCAATACTATTAAAAAAAAGGCTTTACTTATTCTATTCAATTGCATATCCGAACTTTGGTATTTAAAATTAGTCATTTAGCGTTAAAAGCAGGTAAATTTAGCATTATGATAAAGGTTAAGGTTTTCACATTTAGTCCTATTCAAGAAAATACCTATTTATTATATAATGAAGAAGGTAAAACCTTAATCATTGATCCTGGTTGTTATTCAAAGGAAGAACAAGCAACTTTAGATACATTTATTAACGCCCAATCCCTAGTTCCTGTTCAATTATTAAATACACATTGCCATTTAGACCATGTTTTTGGTAATAAATGGATATATGAAACCTATCATACTCCACTGTATATTCATCCAAAAGAAGAAGCTATGCTTCAACTAGCACCACTTTCAGGAGAAAAATGGGGTTTACCTTTTCTGAATTATCCAGGCCCAATTCATTATCTTCAAGAGGGAGATACCATTCATGTAGGAAATGATGCCCTTCGCATCATTTTAGCCCCAGGTCATTCCCCAGCCAGCCTTTGTTTTTATTGTGAGGCACAACAATTTTTAATTGGAGGAGATGTGTTGTTTAGAGAAAGTATTGGCCGATCGGATTTGCCAGGAGGAAACCACGAATTATTACTAAAAAGTATAAGGGAGCAATTATTTGTATTGCCAGATGAAGTGGTGGTATTTCCTGGTCATGGTATTAAAACAACCATTGGATACGAAAAAAGAAACAACCCTTTTTTACAATAAGTTAGTTTTCCAAAACTTGTTTGTTATACGCCGTAATAAATATGGCACCTAAATTTTTATGTGGGGGCATATAATCGTCAAATTTTTCTTTGGCAGATCCATTGAATCGGATGGCTAAACTATTCCACAATTGAGGCCAATTTAAATTTTTACCCAATCGCAATTGTTCACTAATAACATTAATAAGGCCTTGATTAATAATTCCTGTTCCCACCTGTTTAGAAGCAATGATTTGTGCACCTGGGCAAATTTGTAAAACATCATTCATTTTTTGATATCCCCCACAACTGCCTAACAAAATTAATTTGGCAGAAGCAGGCATTTTTTGAATGGTTTGATTAACATAATAACTATGACCTCTATGAATAAGTACAGTTGGATGAATATGATGATCATCTAAATAAGCAATTAAACTATCCTGAGCCTGTTCATCTAATTCCTTGTTTTCATCTAAAGGTAAATTGGCATAGATGGTAACCGGTGTTCCTTTTGCAGAACTAACTTCTACCCACTTCGTTTTTTGTATAATACGCCAATTAGTATTTCTAAATTTATTTAAAAAAGAATTGAATACAACAGTTCCATCCTTATCTCCATAAAAAAATTGTTGTATAATTATTTTACCAGTTAAACTGTCTTGCAAGGTTTTATAAGAGAGTTCATATACAGGCGGTATACCGAATTTGGCAGAAAGATCAATTGAATTAGTAGGATCTAAAGAGAGAAAAAGTGTATTCAATAAATTATATATTACAATTCCCCGTTTAGAAGCTATGTCATTGCATCTAATTAATTCGTGTTGTACCTGACCAAGAATTAACTTACGTAAATTGGGATTATTAATACCTGCATAAGAATCCGCTACATCCACCGCATCTTCCAAGGTGTTTGTTTTTTCTAAGGTATTTACAAACCCTTTAATTAATTGCTCTGCATCGCGCTGATCCATTCTATTTAAAAAATCATCAAGCATATTATAAGCTGCGGTAATTTTTACAAATTTTTTATAATAATCATATTGTACAAGCATCAATAAAGAATCTGATCTTGGGATATCCATTCGTTGAAAAATTCTTGGATAAATACCCGACACAAAACTAGATGTATACATTTCCGATTCGCCTAAAACGGCTAAATAATACAATTCTACTGGTGAAAGCCCATCTAATTTTTTAAATCGTTTTATATTACTTCGCTCGGTATGCAATCCATTAATTTCATTAATAAACTCGTCAATTGCTTTAGACTTTAATTTAGCAGTAAGCATTTTTACAGCAATTGGCGTATCTTTTTTCTGCATTCTTTCAGCATATTGAATTTTGGTTTTTACTAATAGTTTATAATACCCTAGTGAAGAATCAGGCATAACATACGGTGTAATGTTATCTATAGAAATTATGCCTTTATATATATTATCTAAAAAGGGGAAATACATTCTACCCGTTCGCATCAAGGCCAATTGGGAAACCAATTTTACAAATGGGTTATTTACCGATTGAATTTTTTTTCCTAAATCATTTGGAGCAGATGCATAGCTATATAATTCTTCAGGATCTCTAAAACCGGCAATCACAATTAACGAATCGGCATATTTATTACGCACATTTTTTGAAAGAATGGGTAAAATTCTATTGGGATATTTAATACATTGCTTTAACACCAACATGTCTTTAGCCGCCTGCAGTCCGGGATTTTCATTCAAAGCAAAATTATTTACCAATATCAGTCCAACCTCAATAGATACTTTTTTAAAAATGGGTTCAATAGAAATGCCTGCCCAATCTAAATAAATACACTCATCATAAGCACTAACAAGTACTTTGTATAGTTGTGGCTGAATTGTATTAGCTTGAACTGCCGAAATAAAGCCGGTTAACACTTCATTTATCCCACGCAACCACTTGAATTTAGCATTATTATTTAGCCTGGCATCCAGCTCAATTGTTGCACGTAATTGGGTTATCTTCTTTTTGCACCAAAGCAAATCGTTCCAATTTAACCTAGTATTACTGACACGTAAAGAATCTATTTCTTTTAATGATTGAATAATATATTCGTGATGCAATTGTCTCATAGCAGGTATAGGAGGCATATCCAATTCTGTTTGAGCCTTTGCATCAAAAGCAAGAAACCAAAGAAAAAAAACAATACTATATTTATATTGGCGCATAGCAAAGGCAAAAATAGGTGCAAATATTGGCAAAAGGTTAAAGCTGCCTAGTTGCTGTTAACAATTAGATAATAAAGGCAAATAGCCATATTGCAGTTGAATGAAATTAACTTTGTGTAAACATGGTATTAAAATGGAAGGCAAGGCAAAACAGATTCTGATTGCAGACGATGAACCCGACATTCTAGAAATTATCAGTTATAATTTAGAGAAGGAAGGGTATACAGTACATACAGCCAACAATGGCAATGAGGCGCTTGAAAAAGCCAAAAAACTCAATCCCAGCCTGATTATACTAGATATAATGATGCCGGGCAAAACAGGGGTAGAAGTTTGTAAAATTTTACGTTCTCAACCTGCTTTTCAAGAAACCTTGATCATTTTTCTTACTGCCTTGAGTGACGAAGCTTCGCAGATAAAAGGATTAGAAACAGGTGCAGATGACTATGTAAATAAGCCAATCAGCCCAAAAGTGCTTACCAGTAGGGTAAATGCTTTATTTAGAAGGGTGAGTAATAAAGAAACGGGTAAAACCATTAACATAGGTGAAATTTCTATTGATCCTGTAAAATTCCTGGTTACCATTCATGACAAAGAAGTGATTTTGGCAAAAAAAGAATTTGAACTCATTTATTTATTGGCTTCCCGCCCAGGAAGGGTATTCTTACGCAATGAGATTCTTTCCCAGGTTTGGGGTAATGAGGTAATTGTTGGAGATAGAACCATTGATGTACATATTAGAAAAATTCGCCAAAAACTAGGAATAGATTGTGTTACTACTGTAAAAGGAGTGGGCTATAAATTTGAGATATAAGCTTAGGATAGTTATGTTTCGTATACTGATTGTTCACTGTCACTTTAAATCTTAACTTAGCTTTTGTAATGCTTAAGACTAAAAATCTTTCTCCTCAACAACTATCTGCACTTACTGCCTCAATTATATCTGTGCCCATTGCTGGAGGCATTTATTTTTTAAGACCCAATTGGTTAATTGCCCTTGTATCATTGGTCATTACTTTTTTAGGAAGCTATTTTTTAATTCGATTTGTTTTAGAATCATTCATTTATAGAAAAATCAAGCTAATTTATAAGTTTATTTATCAAACAAAAGCTACCAAAAGAGAAGAAACATACTATAAATATATTTTACCCCAAAAGGGAATTGATGAAGTTAGAGCAGATGTAGAAAAATGGGCAGAGCAAAGAAGTGCCGAAATAGAATTACTTAAAACAAACGAAGCATATCGTAAAGAATTTTTACAAAATCTAGCCCATGAATTTAAAACACCCATTTTTGCCATTCAAGGTTATGTAGACACTTTATTAAGTGGTGCTATGGAAAATCCTGAAATCAGCAAGCGATTTTTGCAGAACACAGCCAAAAATGTAGACCGAATGGTAAACTTGGTAGAAGATTTAGATGAAATATCTAAATTAGAAAGTGGGGAACAACCTTTATATAAAGAGAATTTTATAATACAAGAACTCATTAAAGAAGTATTCGAAACACTTTCCATAAAAATTATTTCAAAAAATATTAAATGCAGTATTAAAAAGGGTTGTGAAGCGCCAATTACGGTATTTGCCGATAAAGAAAAAATTAGGCAAGTAATTAATAATCTTGTTGAAAATGCATTGAAATATGGGAAAAAAGATGGAAACGTAGTAGCGAGTATTTATAAAACAGATGGAAAACATGTGTTAATAGAGTTTAGTGATGATGGAATTGGTATTGCAGAAGAACATATCTCCCGCATATTTGAAAGATTCTATAGAACTGACCGAGGTAGAAGCAGGGATAAAGGGGGTACTGGTTTAGGGTTGTCTATTTGCAAACATATTATTGAAGCGCATGGTCAAAACATTCATGTTCGCAGTAAAATTGATCTTGGAACCACGGTAGGATTTACGTTAGAGAGTAAAAAAGAATCTTAATACTCCATTTTTGCATATAGAAATTTTTATGATATGGTCAATATTACCTTATTATTAATTTTTAAAGAATTGGGGCGCTTACAGATGGGAAGACTAATTTTGCCAAAATTCACAATATGAGTGCCAATACTTTCGGTCGATTTTTCATGCCTAAAAACAAAGTTTTTTACGAATTATTCGAGGATGTTGCTGAAAAAGCACACGAAATGGGTATCAAATTAAAAGAAATGGTGAGTGAGCCAGACATTAATGTAAGGGCAGCTATCCGTGCTCAAATTGAAGACTTAGAACATAAAAATGATGACAATACCCATAGAATTTTTACCGAATTGGGTAGAAACTTCATTACACCCTTTGATAGAGAAGATATTCACTATTTAGCTACTGCGCTAGACGATATAGCCGATTATATTTTTGCAACTGCCAAAAAAATAAATTTCTACAGCGTAAATCCAAATGATACAGGTATTCAAAAAATGGCCGACCTTATTTTACAGGGAACTGTTGAAATAAAAAAAGCCGTTTTTGGCTTAAGAGATATGAAAAATCTCCGCGAAATGACCGAAGCTATGGTTAAAGTAAACAGCATAGAAAATCAGGCAGATGACGTATTTGATATGAGTATAGAAATGTTGTTTCAACAAGAGAATGATTTTAAAGAAGTGATTAAGAAAAGAGAAATATATCAGGTAATGGAAATTGCTACTGATAAATGTGAAGATGCCGCCAATGTGATTGAATCAATCATTATCAAATACGCTTAACCTTCACGCTTTAATTGTATTTATGTTCACCTTACTGGTATTTATTATAGTCCTTGCATTTGTTTTCGATTACATCAATGGCTTTCATGATGCAGCGAATTCAATAGCAACAATTGTTTCAACCAAAGTATTAACGCCATTTCAGGCAGTAATTTGGGCCGCATTTTTTAATTTTGCTGCATTCTTTATTTCAAAATATATATTCAAAGAATTTGGAATTGGTAATACAGTTGCCAAGTGGGTACACGAAGATTTTATTACACTACAAGTAGTATTAGCCGGTATTGTGGCGGCCATCGTTTGGAACTTAATTACTTGGTGGTTTGGTATTCCCTCTAGTTCATCTCATACGTTAATGGGAGGCTTTGTTGGAGCAGCATTAGCCAATGCAGGTGGATTTACCCAAGGCGGGGTAGATGTAATTAATTATGCTAAAGTAGTACCTACCTTTTTATTTATATTTTTTGCGCCCATGATTGGAATGTTTATTGCATTTTTCATTACGATCTTAATTGCACATCTCTGTAAACGATCGAACCCCTATAAGGCGGAAAGTTGGTTTAAAAAATTGCAGTTGGTTTCTTCTGCAGCTTTTAGTTTAGGCCATGGTGGTAATGATGCACAAAAAGTGATGGGTATCATTGGTGCTGCAATGATTTTTTACGAAAAGCATACGCATGGTGTAAATATGAGTTTTAATCAATTTGTATCTGAGTATCCCTGGGTTCCATTTACCAGCTTTGTTTGTATGGGAATTGGCACCATGAGTGGTGGTTGGAAAATTGTAAAAACCATGGGAACAAAAATCACCAAAGTAACCCCATTAGAAGGTGTAGCGGCAGAAACAGCAGGTGCTATTACCCTTTTTCTTACCGAGCATTTCAAAATTCCCGTATCTACCACCCATACGATTTCAGGCTCTATTATTGGAGTTGGTGCTACCAAGCGATTAAGTGCTGTAAGATGGGGAGTAACGGTTGATTTGTTGTGGGCCTGGATTTTAACTATTCCTATTTCTGCATTTATAGCAGCCCTAGTATTTTATTTTATAAGACTCTTTGTATAATAGTTAGACGTAATTAATGTCATTTCAGTTTATAGTTTTAAATTGCAGTATATCTTTTTATTATGCCTAAAATATTGGTTACTGGAGGTTGTGGCTTTATTGGCTCACACACAATTATAGATTTATTAGAAAACGGCTTTGACGTTATCTCCATTGATAATTTTTCTAGATCTACTACGGTTGCTTTATCGGGAATTGAAAAAATAACCGGAAAAAAAATAAAGAATTATTCTGTTGATTTAAAAAATTTTGATGAAACACAGGCTGTATTTATGGAAAATGCAGATATTGATGGTATTATCCATTTTGCTGCATATAAGGCAGTTGGGGAATCTGTTCAAGAACCGATACGGTATTATGAAAACAATATGTTTGGATTAATTAATTTATTAAAATGTGTGCAGGAATTTGGTGTTGCTAATTTTGTTTTCTCTTCTTCTTGTACTGTTTATGGTAATCCAGATATTATACCTGTAACTGAACAATCAGCCATCAAAAAAGCAGAATCACCTTATGGTGCAACCAAGCAAATGGGGGAAGTGGTTATTAAAGATTTCACCAAGGCAACTGCAAGCAATGCAATATTGCTGCGTTATTTTAATCCGGTAGGAGCACATCCATCGGGGCATATTGGTGAATTACCCGTTGGTAAACCACAAAATTTAGTTCCCGCTATTACTCAAACAGCTATTGGGAAGCTTCCTAAAATGATGGTACATGGAAATGATTATGATACCAGAGACGGAAGTTGCATAAGAGATTATATTCATGTTTCTGATATTGCCCATGCACATACTTTGGCCGTTCAATATTTGCTTAGTGAAAAAAATGAAACAGCCTGTGATGTATTTAATTTAGGAACAGGAGATGGAGTATCTGTGCTGGAAGCTATTCAAACTTTTGAAAAAGTTAGTGGTGTAAAACTCAACTACGAGATTGGGCCACGAAGAGCGGGAGACGTTGTAGCCATTTTTGCTAACAATGATGCTGCTGTTAATAAATTGGGTTGGAAAATAAAATACGGCATCACCGAAATGATGGATACCGCATGGAAATGGGAACTTAAATTAAAAGAAATGGAAGATCAGGCTAAAAAGAATTAATCATTACTGATTCACCATTTTCGCTGCATTTTCTGCCATCTGTAATGCCTCAATAAATTCATCTATATCCCCGTTAATAACGGCATCCAAATTATAAGACGTAACCCCAATTCGATGGTCGGTAACACGCCCTTGAGGCCAGTTATAAGTTCTTATTTTGGCAGAACGGTCTCCCGTACTAACCAAAGTTTTGCGTTGACGAGAAATTTCTTCTTCCTGTTTGCGAACCTGCTCTTCGTACAAACGAGTACGTAACATGGTCATGGCTTTTTCTCTATTACCTAATTGAGATCTTTCAGTTTGACAAACTACTACAACACCTGTAGGAATATGCGTAAGAAAAACTTTCGTTTCTACTTTATTTACGTTTTGTCCACCAGCACCCCCACTTCTGGCCGTTTCCATTTTCACATCACTTTCTTTTAACTCAAAATCTAATTCTTCTGCTTCTGGCATCACAGCCACAGTAGCAGCAGAAGTATGCACCCTCCCTTGGGTTTCGGTATTGGGTACACGTTGTACTCGATGCACACCACTTTCAAATTTTAATGTACCATACACATCTTCTCCAGAAACCTCAACAATTACTTCTTTATATCCTCCAACAGTACCTTCATTCTCTGTTACTATTGCCGTTTTCCACCCTTTTTTAGAGCAGTACCGTAAATACATTCCTAATAAATCACCGGCGAATAAGCTAGCTTCATCACCACCAGTACCTGCCCTGATTTCTAAAATAGCATTTTTATCGTCTTGAGGATCTTTCGGAATGAGTAGTTTGGTTAACTCTTTTTCTAGGGCATCTTTTTTTTCTTCTAATTCTGGCATTTCCATTTTTGCCAGTTCACGCATTTCTTCGTCGGTACTATTCAAAGCTTCTTTAGCATATTGATGATCGGCCAATACTTTTACATAGGCTTCATAAGGTTGAACTATTTTTTCCAAAGCACGGTATTCCTTACTATATACACCAAACTGTTTTTGATTATTAATAATATCGGGGTTGGTTAGGGCTACCCCAACCTGATCAAACCTTGCTTTTATGGCTTCCAGCTTATTCAGCATATCTTTTTATCATTTCAGGCTGCAAAAGTACGATTTTAGCTGCCAAAGTAAGTTGTGAAAAATGGCTCATTTATCAAAAAAAGGGATATTATCAGAATACATTCTTATAATTAATTCAATATACCCTATTTAGGGTATGGAGATTTATCAATCCATTTATACATTTACAAAGTAAAAAATAAACATATTGAAAAGAATTGTACTAGCTGCATGCATATATTTTGGAAATATTTATACTATTACTGCACAAAAAAATATAGATAGTTTAGAAATTTATTCTACAGCAATGAAAGACGAAGTTTCAATTAACAGAGTCATCAACTATTGCTTTCAACACATGAATGAAATTCCAGATTTGGTATACACCTATTCGGAAAAGGCATTAGCAAAAAGTAAGGAATTAAAACTCCCCTCTTGTCAAGCAAGAGCCCTCACTAATTTAGGTGCAGTACAGGCATTAAAAGGAAATTATTCCAATGCACTTAATGATTATTTGCAAAGTTTAGCCATTTGGGAAACAATCAATAACCCAAAGGGAATTATGTTAAGTAAAAATAATCTTGCTCAGGTATATGGATATTTGAAAAAAACAGAAATTGAATTCCAATTTTTAAAAGAGGCCGAACAGATTGCAGAAAAAAATAATTTTCAAGATGATTTGGGAACAATTAAAATAAATTTATCTATTTACTATTCAAATAAAGGGGATTATAGAAATGCATTTATAGAACAATCCATTTCGAATAAAATAAATTTAAAACTCAACAAATTATCAAATGTTGCATTGGGATATTCTAATGCAGGAGCTTATTTATTTTATTTACATAAATTAGATAGTGCCATACTTTATTATAGAAAATCGGAAAACATTGGCCTTAAAATTAATGATCAAAAAGCTATCGCAATTAGCAGTTCAAATATTGCAGAAGCATTACAAAATAAAGGCAATCTTGATTCTGCCCTATATTATTACAATAAAGCAATTAATATATCACAAAGTATTGGGGCTAAAGATATCCTACTCTTTAGCTATGAACAATTAGCATTGATATATAGAAAAAAAGGGGATTATGACAATGCATTCAAATTTGTAGATTTAAAACAATTAATCAGAGATTCTATCTTAAATAGCACCACTACAAATCAAATAGCCGAAATGCAGGTTAAATATGAAACAGAAAAAAAAGAAAAAAAAATTAACCAGCAAAATTTTGAAATTAGTAAAAGAAACTATTTGATTGGTTCACTATCTTTTGCATTTATTGTAATTATATTATTGGTTTATGCATTTAATCATAAAAGATTATATAAAAAAGAAGCAGAGACTCAACTGCGTTTAAGAAAATCGGAGGAGCTAGCAGTTAAAGCCATTATAGAGGCTGAAGAAAATGAAAGAATTAGGATAGCCACAGATTTGCATGATGGAATTGGCCAAATGATGAGTGCGGCTAAAATGAATTTAAGTGCAATAGAAGAGGATATTCCATTTTTAAATAATACTCAAAAGGAAGAATTTCTACATGCCATTTCATTAGTAGATGAAAGCTGTAAAGAAGTACGATTAATTTCACACAATATGATGCCCAATGCGCTTATTAAAGCGGGCTTAGCCATTGCGGTTCGAAAGTTTTTAGATGACTTACATAATCGAAACATTAAAATTAATTTATACACAGAAGGATTAAATGAACGAATTGAAACCAATACTGAAATTATTTTGTATAGAATTATTCAAGAAATAGTTTCAAATGTTTTTAAACACGCTGAAGCTAATAAATTAGATATAACCATCTTAAAAGAACCTGATAATATTAATATCATCATTGAAGATAACGGAAAAGGGTTTGATCTAAATCAAGTAAAAGGTAAAGATGGTATTGGTTTAAAAAATATTGAGTCGAGGGTGAAATTTTTAAAAGGTACTGTTGAGTGGGATTCAAAATTAAACCAAGGAACTGTAGTGATGATTAATATTCCCAGTTAAATACAAATAAATAAAGTTATTGATAACCCCCTTTATCAACTTAGACATTTTATTACAAGCTAATACAAATTTAACTGCCCAAAATACAGGTAAATGCCATTCAGGAAATTGCAAAAATAGTATAGGAATAACGATCTATCCCGATTCATCTATTTAGAGGAGTTCTTTTAAAAATCAATACCGATCAGAGAAAGAAAAAATGTTATATGCTAATTAGATATTTTTTTTCTCTTTTTTTGATGCTAAATATAATAATACTTTAATACTGTACGGGTTTAATTTTCTGGCTTCCTCAAAACATAAAGTGGCATCTTCTTTTTTATTCAACTCATATAATGCAAATCCCTGTGTTTCTAATATTTCAGCTTTAAAAAATGGTTTGGTAGGATTCATGGCCAAAGCCATTATACAATCTGAAATAGTTTGTGTAAAATTTTTATTTTCAAAAAATATAGAAGCTCTAAAATAATAAGCTTCGGGAAAAACGGGTTTTAAATAAATAGCATCCTGTACATACGCCAATGCTGTGTCATATTTTTTTTGATCAGCATAAACTTTTGCTAAGTTTAGTCTTAACAAACCTATATAAGGTTCTAATTCAAGGGCATTGATACAATACTTATAAGCTTCCTTATAATCATGTAAATTCATATATACAAGGCCTTTATCACTTATTGCTGCAGCATAATCAGGAACAATTTCTAAAGCTTTATTAAGCAGTAGCAACTTTTTTATATTGATAACTTCATTTCTGGCTTTCATTAATAAATTAAATGCCTCTTCATTTTTCTCGGTATTATCTAATACATATAAACTTGCAAATAGCGAATCCCCATTTGCTTTAGTCCAGCCTCGAGAAACGGCTGCTTTTCTTTTCCACTTTACTGGATGAGTAGGAGGGCCATCCGTATCATTTAAAAAATTAAATATATTACTAGCATCGTTAATGTTGGCACCTAATTTTTGTAATACAAACCCAGCAAATTCATCCGCATCCAATTCTTTATCAGGACGGCTTCCAATACCATCTAGAGAATGACCATTTAAATGATGCCCCAATTCATGTGCAAGCACGCCTACTACAAACCACTTATTTTTTGTTTTTGTTTGGTATGCTTCTAAAAAATCTCGGTCATATTGTATAAATCTTTCTGTACCAATATTATTGTCTATACATAATGCTGCACAATTATTATAATTTTCAACCAGTCTTAACCTAAACCTATTCTTTAATCCAACCGTAGCAGTAATTTTATCTACCATCGCCCTCATCCAATTTTCCGAATTAGCATTAGAAATATTCTTTGCTGGTGGGGGAATATATTGTGTATTTTGATCAAAAAAATTACAAACGAAACTTACATGATCATTTTGCAATTTTGAATCAATATGAGCAATCTGCCCCATAATAAATAAGCTATGTAAAAAGCAAATAAAAAAAGCAAAGAACATTTTCATTGGTTTCTATTAATAGGTTAACAAATTGATTTACATCACATATAACCGTATTGAAGATGCAAATGCGTATATAGAATATAAAATTAACAGTTCAGATAGCCCAAAACATACCCTATTCATGGTATTTACAGGTCAAAATTCGTTTTTAAAAAATGAATTTTGAATATTACCATTAGAATTGTACTTTTCTAATAACTTTTAATATAATGGAGCGCAAAAAAATAAAGATTGCCATTGTGGATGATCACCAAATTGTGATTGACGGAATTGAGGCACTATTAAGAGATCATGAATTGATTAAAGTAATTTCAAATAGCACTTCTGCCAAAACAATGCTTGAAAAATTACAAGATATTTCCATTGATGTGTTGTTAACAGATATTATGATGCCCGAAATGAATGGCCAAGTATTTGCAAAAGCTGTTAAAAACACATTCCCAAAAATAAAAATTCTAGCTTTAAGTATGAGTGGACAAAGTGAAATTGTAAATGAAATGATTAATGAAGCCCATATTAGTGGGTATGTGCTAAAAAATATATGTAAAAAAGAATTGATAGAAGCTATTTTAAAAATAGCTAATGGAGGTGTATATTTTAGTGATGAAATATTGAGAGAACTAACAAACTCAAAAGATTCTCAAAAAGAATTAGAAAATGTTGGTCTTACCCTTAGAGAACTAGAAATTGTAAAATTAATGGAAAAAGAAAATACCAATAAAAGGATCTCTGAAATATTATTTATAAGTGAAAGAACAGTGGAGACCCATCGAAAAAATATTTTTAGAAAAACCAATACATGCTCTGTTTTAGGCTTAATTAAATTTGCATACCAGCATAAAATCATATAAAATATATTCAACCTGCGTTCCTTCTTCTATCAAGAAGCTCTTAAAAATCGAATAAAAATCATTCATTTAATAAGCTTTAATTCTTCATCATGAAATTAGTTTACCTTTTCATAAATTACATTGTTTTTTGCTGCATTGGCTTTACAAATTTACAGGCACAATCTGCCGATATCCTTATTAAGAACGGTAAGATACTAGATGGTACTGGCAATTCTTGGTTCATTGGCGACATTGCTATAAGAGGGAGCAATATTATTCAAATAGGCAAATTATCTAGTTGGCAGGCAACTAAAATCATTGATGCAACTGGCTTACTGGTTGCCCCGGGTTTTATTGATGTTCATACCCATATTGAAGGAGATGAAAAAAATACCCCATTAGCGTCTAATTTTATTTATGATGGTGTAACTTCTGTAGTAACGGGTAATTGTGGAAGTTCTAACGTAAACATGGCTAGCTATTTTAATATGCTAGATAGTTTGAAACTAGCCATTAATGTGGCCACATTAATTGGTCATAATGATGTACGTGAAGCAGCAATGGGCACGGCAAATAGAGACCCTTCCGAAGCAGAAATGCAAAAAATGGAACAGCTTGTTGAACAGGCCATGAAAGATGGAGCTGTTGGGCTTTCCACTGGCTTAATTTATATTCCGGGTACTTATTCTAAAACACCAGAAGTAGTTCGCTTGGCAAAAGTTGCTGCTAAATACAATGGCGTTTATGCAAGCCATATGCGCAATGAAGGCGATAGTGTAACTCAAGCTATTGAAGAAGCCATTACCATTGGCAGGGAAGCCCATATTCCTGTTGAGATTTCACATTTTAAATTAAGTGGACAACAGAATTGGGGAAGAAGTAAGGAAACTGTTCCGATGATTATTAAAGCCCGTGAAGAAGGTTTGGATGTAACAATAGATCAATATCCCTATACAGCCAGTAGCACTAATTTAGGAACTTTATTACCCGATTGGGTTTTAGCAGATTCTCAAGACTCTATTAAAGCAAGATTGGCTAATCCTGTTATTAGAAAAATAGTAATTGATTATATGTTGAAGCGATTACAGAAAAGGAAGCTAGCCCATTTTAGTTATCCAGTTGTAGCTACATTCAAAGCCGATACTACCTATAATGGAAAAAGTATTGAAGAAGTGAATTTGATGATAGGCAATAAACACAAAGCTGCTGCAGAAGCAGAAACCGTAATTCAAATGATGGAAAAAGGTGGCGCCAGTATGATTTTCCATGGAATGAGCGATGCAGATGTTCAAACCATCATGCAATATCCATTTAATATGTTTGCCAGCGATGCTGGTATCAGGACGTTCAAAAAAGGTTCCCCACACCCAAGAGGATATGGAACCAACGCCCGTGTATTAGGCAAGTATGTACGTGAGCAAAAAATAATTTCATTAGAAGAAGCCATCCGCAGAATGACTTCTTTACCAGCACAAAAATTCAAGTTAAAAAATAGAGGATTATTACGTGAAGGATTTGCTGCAGACATTGTACTATTTGATGAAAAAACAGTAACCGATTTGTCTACATACAATCAACCACATCAATACAGCATAGGATTTAAGTATGTGTTGGTGAATGGGCAAATTGAAGTAGAAAACGGCCAACAAAATACTACTAGAAGCGGAAAAGCATTAAGAGCCAATCAATTAATGCTATTTTCAAATTAATATTATTTGCCAACAAGGAGTAATAGTAAAAAAAACGTACAGCTAACAAATTTAAAAATTAAACTTTGTTTTATTTCAAGATTGATAGTTGGCTCTAATTTTTTTCTTATCAATTTTACCTACACTTGTTTTTGGGATACTTAACACAAAGTCAATCGTTTGAGGAATAGTCCATTTACTAATTGTTCCATTTTCAACATATTGTTGCAAATAATCTTGAACAGCCGCTGCAGTAGTAGACTGATTCTTTTTTAATACAATTAATGCATACGGCCTTTCGGTCCATTTGGCATCGGGTATTCCAACTACTGCAACTTCCGCAACGGGTTCAAATTTTCCAATTAGGTTTTCTAAATCCAAAGAGGAAATCCACTCACCGCCTGTTTTAATAACATCTTTAATTCGATCACTAATTTTCAATACATTATTTTCATCCATTGAGCCTACATCTCCTGTATGCAAGTAGCCTCCTTCCCAAAGAGCTGCAGATTTTTCTGGCTCTCTAAAATATCCTTGTGTAAGCCATGGCGATCTTACAACTATTTCGCCAACGGTTTGTCCATTTTGGGGCAGTACCATTCCTGTTTCATCTACAATGTTCATTTCTACCATTGGAATAGGAATTCCTGCTTTTGTTCTAATAGATACGGATTCATCTTTACTGTAATCGGCTACTATATTCAAATAACTAACCGATAAAATAGGACAGGTTTCAGACATTCCATATCCAGTGATTACATCAATTCCTAAATTTAACGCCGCTTTTGCTAATGAACTTGGCAATGCTGCACCACCAATTACTACTTTCCAATTAGATAAATCAACAGATTGAATAATAGGACTACTCACCAACATTTGTAATATAGTTGGTACACAATGAGAAAAAGTTACTTTTTCTTTTATCAATAATTGAAGTAACATTTCTGGTTCATACCTGCCAGGATAAATTTGCTTCACGCCAAGCATGGTAGCTAAATAAGGCACCCCCCATGCATGCACATGAAACATAGGTGTAATAGGCATGTATACATCATTCGATCTAAATCTACAAACACTATCATAAGATCCAAATGCAGCCGCAGAAGCCAATGTATGCAATACCAATTGCCGATGAGAAAAATAAACTCCTTTAGGATTTCCTGTTGTGCCGGTGGTATAAAAAGTAGTTGCTACTGCGTTTTCATCAAAATTAGGAAATATATAAGCATCACTTGCTTTACTTAATAATTGTTCATATTCTCCAAAAAAATTAAGTGCTGATTCAGCAACAGTTCCATCATCTGTAAGTAAAATGAATTTTTTTACAGTAGTTATTTTATTGGCAATTCCTTCTAACAAGGGTAAAAAATCACGATGTACTAAAATGATCTTATCTTCCGCATGATTAATGGTATACAAAACTTGCTCGGGTGAAAGCCGAAAATTAATGGTATGTAATACTGCGCCAACCATTGGAATAGAAAAAAAACATTCTAAATATCTATTGCTATCATAATCAATTACAGCTACGGTATCTCCTTGTTCAATTCCAATTTCACCCAATACATTAGCCAATTGGCAAATGCGTTTATTTAATTCGATATAATTAAATCGAGTTTGATTTCGATATACAATTTCTCTATCCGATTCGTATTTTAAAGATTGGGCCAAAATAGATTTTACCAATAAAGGATAGTCAAATGCTTCGGGTGCTTTAGGCAGAATTTTTACCGTACTCATTTTTTAAAAATTTATTATTACAACCTACCATTTTTAATATCCTCTACCACATTTGGCTCAAGTAATGCAGAAGTATCTCCTAAATTTTCCGTTTCACCTTCGGCAATTTTACGCAGAATTCTGCGCATAATTTTTCCGCTTCTTGTTTTAGGTAAACCGGTAACAAACTGAATTTTATCTGGCTTGGCAATGGCCCCAATCATTCTGGTTACAGTTTGCAATATATCTTTCCTAACCAAATCGCCCGATCCATGCGTGTTTTGCGCATGTGACCCTTGATAAATGATATACGCATAAATGCCTTGTCCTTTAATATCATGCGGATATCCTACCACGGCACTCTCTACAACTCCTGCGTGCATATTAATGGCATTCTCCACTTCTGCTGTTCCTATTCTATGTCCGCTTACATTCAATACATCATCTACCCTTCCTGTGATACGGTAATTGCCATCCTGATCTCTTAGTGCTCCATCTCCAGTAAAATACAAATCATTATATGTTGCAAAATAATTGGTTCTGCAACGCTCATGATCTCCCCAAGTGGTTCTTAGAATACCCGGCCATGGAGCCCTAATACATAAATTTCCAGATACCGTTTGTCCTGGTTCGCCTATTACCTCCTTGCCATTTTCGTCTACCAATAACATTTGAACGCCTGGCATAGGCAATGTGGCCCAACTAGGTTTAGATGGAGTAACCCCTGCCAAATTACTTATTAAACAAGCCCCTGTTTCAGTTTGCCACCAAGTATCTACAATGGGGCATTTTTTCTTACCCACATTTTCATCATACCAATGCCAAGCTTCTTCGTTAATTGGCTCTCCTACAGTACCCAGAACTTTTAAAGATGAAAGATCTTTCCCTTGTAATGGTCCTAATCCAAATCCCATTAAACTTCTAATAGCTGTTGGTGCAGTATATAAAATATTTACTTTGAATTTATCTACAATATCCCAAAACCTACCAGCATCTGGATAAGTAGGAACGCCCTCAAACATCAAAGTGGTTGCTCCGGCACTTAATGGGCCATACACAATATAACTATGCCCTGTAATCCAACCAATATCAGCCGTACAAAAATGAATTTGTCCAGGTTGATATTGGAACACATTTACAAAAGTATAGTTGGCATAAATCATATAACCACCGCAAGTATGCACAACTCCCTTGGGCTTACCTGTACTACCACTAGTATATAAAATAAATAGTGGATCTTCTGCATCCATTTCTTCTGCTTCAATAAATGTAATTCCACTATCTTCTACTTGTTGCATTTCATCTTCCCACCAAACATCTCTTCCTTTAATCATGGAAACAGCCGTTCTGGTTCGGGTGGCAACTATTACTTTTTTAATTGTTTTATTACCAATTAATGCATCATCAATTACATTTTTTAATGGAATATCTTTTGCTCCTCTAAATGCTCCATCGCAAGTAATAATAAAAGTGGCTTTTGCATCATCTAATCTATCCGCAATACTTTGTGCCGAGAAGCCGCCAAAGATAACACTATGCACTGCCCCTATTCTAGCACAAGCCAGTACAGCAATGGCCAGCCTAGGTAGCATTCCCATGTAAATGCACACTCGATCACCTTTTTGTACCCCGTTGTTTTTTAATACATGAGCAAATTGACAAACTTTTTCGTGTAGTTTTTTATACGTTAAAATACGGCTGGGATATTCGGGATCATTGGCCTCCCAAATTAAAGCAGGTTGATTACCTCTTTCGGCTAAATGCCTATCTAAGCAGTTTTCGGTGATATTCATTTTAGCACCTTTAAACCATTCTACTTTGGGCTCTTTAAAATTCCATTTCAACACATCTGCTGTTGAATTCCATTTTTTCTTCCAAGTAAAATGATTGGCTATTTCTTCCCAAAAACCAGCAGGATCTTCTATACTTTTTTTATAAGCTAGTTTGTATTCTTCTAAACTTTTAATTTGATAAGGGTAACTCATGGCAAACATTTAAAGTATAAATATACGCTAATACTTACTTGTTTATTTGCAACAATTATAGTAAGTTGACTATTCATTTACGCCAATGAATACAAGTAAAACCTTACGGAACGTTATTGCTGCTTCTTCTATGGGAACACTCATTGAGTGGTACGACTTTTATATTTTCGGAAGCTTGGCAACCGTTATTGCCAATCAATTTTTTCCCAAAACCAATCCAACGGCAGCATTGCTTTCTACCTTAGCTACTTTTGCAGCAGGATTTATTGTGCGTCCATTTGGAGCTTTGTTTTTTGGAAGACTGGGAGATTTGATTGGGAGAAAACATACTTTTTTACTCACCCTGATCATTATGGGCGGCTCCACATTTGCCATAGGATTAATTCCCAATTTTGACAGCATAGGATATATAGCACCCATACTAGTGCTTATTCTTAGGCTTTTGCAAGGCTTAGCACTGGGTGGAGAATATGGAGGAGCTGCTACCTATGTAGCAGAACATTCACCAGAGCATAAGCGCGGATATTATACTTCCTGGATTCAAACCACGGCAACATTGGGATTATTCGTTTCATTGGGCGTGATTTTACTAACCAGACATTTCTTAGATGCAGATAGAGCAAAATCCATTGCCAAGTTTAATGATTGGGGATGGAGAATACCTTTTATAGTGTCTATTTTTTTGGTAGGCTTGAGTATTTATATTCGATTAAAGATGAAAGAATCCCCTCTATATACTCAATTAAAAGCATCTGGAAAAACATCATCAAATCCTATCAAAGAAAGCTTTGGCAAAAAAACCAATTTGAAAATGGTTTTGCTGGCATTATTTGGCGCTACAATGGGCCAGGGAGTAGTATGGTACACTGGACAATTTTATGCGCAATCTTTTATAGAAAATGTGTGTAAAATAGATTTTGATCAATCGCGCACTATTTTAATTTGGGCCATTTTATTTGGTACTCCTTTCTTTGTATTATTTGGAAGCTGGAGCGATAAAGTAGGCAGAAAATGGATCATGCTTTCGGGTATGTTCTTGGCCATTTGCACTTATCACTTTTTATTCAATGGATTATTGCAAATTGCCGAAACAGAAGCAACCACTACCTATGTTGGAGATAAAATAGTTAGAACCCTTTCGGGTTTTGCTTATTGGAAAATGGTGGGAATTGTATTTATCATGATTGTATATGTTACCATGGTGTATGGTCCCATCGCCGCTTTTTTAGTTGAATTATTTCCTACTAAAATTAGATACACATCCATGTCTTTACCCTATCATATTGGGAATGGGGTTTTTGGTGGATTAACGCCGTTCATTGCCACACTGCTTACTACTATTTATACCAATGATAAATTGGCTGGGCTCATGTATCCCATTATCGTTGCCACTTTGTGTTTAGTAATTGGCACATTATATATACAAAATAAAATTGACCCCCCTGTGGAAGTCTAACACTTTTAAAAATGATACGATGAACAAACTAAAAAAATATGCAGGAATTATTTGGATGCTAATTGGCCCAATAGCTATGTATTATTTAATTGAAACAGCAACAGCCCAGATTATTTCAAAACCAGGCATCGACACAAAAATTCAGTGGATGGTTTTTGGAGTCGTTTTTTTACCCATCGCAGTAGGCCTTATGATTTTTGGCTATTACGCATTAAAAGGAGAATACGACAAGGTTTAATTAACAATTTGCAGCCCAGAATTTGGCTATTTTTGAACTAAAGCGCATCTATGTTTATTGAGGTTGAAGGTTTGGTAAAATTATATGGAGCTCAAAAAGCCGTTAACAATATTTCTTTTAGTATTGGCAAAGGAGAAATTGTAGGTTTCTTAGGTCCAAATGGTGCAGGAAAAAGTACCACTATGAAAATGATCACGGGCTATTTACAACCAACGCAAGGTTCTATAAAAGTTTGTGGTGAATCTATTGTTGCCAAGCCCATTCTTTGCAAGCAAAAATTGGGTTATTTATCCGAAGCCAATCCTTTGTATACCGATATGTATGTGAAAGAATACCTGCATTTTATAGAGGGGATTCACCAAAACAACAACAGATCAAGTAAAATGATTGCTGTGCCTGAATTAATTGAAATGGTAGGATTGGGAGTTGAACAACATAAAAAAATTCATCAACTATCTAAGGGATATAAACAAAGAGTGGGATTGGCTGCTGCTTTAATGCATCAACCCGACGTATTAATTTTAGATGAACCTACAAGCGGACTAGATCCTAATCAAATTATTGAAATTCGCCAACTAATAAAAGAACAAGTTGCTAATAAAAGCATCTTATTTTCGAGCCATATACTTCAAGAAGTAGAAGCCATTTGCAATAGAGTAATCATCATTCATCAAGGGGAAATTGTAGCAGATGAGCCATTGGCAAAATTAAAAGCAAATCAAAGTCTAGAAGATGTTTTTAGAAACTTAACCAAGGCCGTACGTGTATAAACTACATATTACGTATCTTGCGAAAGCAAAATGGGTTCAACATTACCCTGTTAAACTAAATTAAAAAAACTTTTTAATCAATAAACACCACACAATGAGCTACATTATTGAAGTACATGCCAGACAAATTTTAGACAGTCGCGGTAACCCTACGGTTGAAGTAGATGTATTAACGGATGACGGAGCACGCGGAAGAGCAGCAGTACCAAGCGGTGCTAGTACTGGCATTCACGAAGCAGTAGAATTAAGAGACAACGATAAGAAAAAATATGTTGGAAAGGGCGTATTAAAAGCAGTTAAAAACGTTAACGATATTATTGCGGATGCCATTGTTGGGTATGACATTACACAACAAGCAGCAATTGATCAAGCCATGATAGATTTAGATGGCACTCCTAACAAAGGAAAACTAGGTGCCAACGCCATACTAGCCGTGAGTATGGCTGTAGCCAAAGCTGCTGCGGAAGAAGCCTCTTTACCCTTATACAGATATATTGGAGGAACCAACGCCAAAACCTTACCGATACCCATGATGAATATCGTGAACGGTGGGGCCCATGCAGACAATAAAATTGATTTTCAAGAATTCATGATCATGCCAGTAGGCGCTCCTTCTTTTAGTGAAGGATTGCGTTGGGGAGTAGAAATATTTCACACACTAAAATCTGTATTGAAGAAAAAAGGATTTAGCACCAACGTTGGGGATGAAGGTGGTTTTGCACCCAATATACAAAGCAATGAAGAAGCTATTGAAACTGTGTTAGAATCTATTCATGCTGCAGGTTATAAAACTGGATCTCAAATAGTTATTGCATTGGATGCCGCTAATAGTGAATTATGGGATGCTAAAAAGAAAAAATATGTTTTCCATAAGAGCAGTGGAAAGGCATTAAGCAGTGATGAACTAGTGAAGTTTTGGGAAAAATGGGTTAAGCAATACCCGATTGTTTCTATAGAAGATGGAATGGCAGAAGACGACTGGAACGGCTGGAAATCACTCACAGAAGCCGTTGGAAGCAAATGTCAATTGGTTGGTGACGATTTATTTGTAACCAATGTAGATCGTATACAACAAGGATTAGATAAAAATATCGCCAATGCTTTATTGGTTAAAGTAAACCAAATTGGTACCATCACCGAAACCATTAATGCCGTTAGTTTAGCTCAACATAATGGATACAATACTATTATGAGTCATAGAAGTGGAGAAACAGAAGATACCACCATTGCCGACCTTGCTGTGGCATTAAATTGCGGACAAATTAAAACTGGTTCTGCTTCTCGTACCGATCGTATTGCCAAATACAATCAATTGATTCGTATTGAGGAAATGTTGGGAAGTACCAGTATTTATCCAAAAGGGAAAATAAAATTTGGACATAAATAAAGCTACACACAGTTGTTAATTAAATATTGGATGGCAGATAAAGGTTTCTGATTACTTTTATCTGCCATTTTTTAGCAATCCCTACATGAAAAAAATCACTTCTATCATCACCAATAAATACCTAATTGCTAGCGTATTTTTTATTGTTTGGATGTTATTTGTAGATCAGCGTGATTATTTTCAGCAAAAAGAAAGAAGGGAAGATCTTAAAAAGCTAGAGCAAAAAAAAGCCTACTATCAAAAAGAAATAGATAAAACTCGCAAAGAATTGGGCGATTTACAAAATAGCCCTGCCACTTTAGAAAGGTTTGCCAGAGAGCGCTATCTGATGAAAAAAAACGGGGAAGATATTTTTATCATGGAAGATTCCCCTGCAATTAAAAAATAAAATACATAATAAATCGTTGAGCTACAAAGTGGACCCCATTTACTATTTGGCTGCAATATTTATCAATATCACTCGTTTAATCTAAAGCCGTATCCTCTTATTAACGCAGACTAGCTGCTTATGAAAAACTTTAAAGAAGAGGAATTAATTATGTATGTATACAACGATTGTAAGCCCGAACTAACAACGGCTATAAATAAGGCAATTAAAGAAGATAATGCCCTAAAAGAAAGGGTTGATTCACTTAAAAGATCGATAGATCAACTGAACAAATTAAAGTTGAAATCCCCTTCTAAAAAATCTATTACAGCCATTTTAAAATACGCAGCAGCAGCAAATAACAAAGCAGCCAATTAGTTGTTATTTTTGGGCATGACCAAAAAGGAACGGTATCAGCAAGTATTGGATTATTTTATGGCAACTACGCCTGTTGCTGAAACCGAATTGGTGTATGATAATCCTTTTCAATTATTGGTGGCGGTGATTCTCTCTGCTCAATGTACCGATAAGCGCGTAAACCTTACTACACCTAGTATATTCAAAAAATATCCTACTCCTCAAAAAATGGCCAAAGCCAGTTTTGATGATTTATTCCCGTTGATCAAAAGCATTTCTTACCCTAATAATAAAACCAAACATTTAATTGGCATGGCCAATTTGCTATTGGAACAATTTGGTGGAGAAGTACCTATGACGGTAGATGAACTAGTAAAATTACCCGGCGTTGGAAGAAAAACGGCCAACGTAATTACTAGTGTAATAGACGAGCAACCCAATATGGCGGTAGATACCCATGTATTTAGAGTAAGCCATCGATTGGGTTTGGTAAGTACTAAAGCAACAACTCCATTGGCAGTTGAAAAAGAATTGATCAAAAATATCCCCGAAGAATTGGTGCACAGAGCACATCATTGGTTGATTCTACATGGCAGGTATACTTGTATGGCCCGCAATCCAAACTGTACCACATGTAAGTTGCAAACTGTTTGTGCTTTTTATGCAAAGCATGTAAAAAAAATGGTTCATGGTAGTAAAACCATGAACCATTAAAAAATAATTGTTGCAATTATGCCAGCATTTTCTTCACTGTATCTACCAATTCTCCCTTGGTAATTGGCACACCCATAATTTTATTGTATGCTTGCGCATCTACTAAATATTTGTCGCGAATAATCTTAACCAATTGCCCGTTATTAATTTCAGGAATTAATACTTTATCAAAATTTTTAATGATATCACCTAAATTTTTAGGAAATGGTCGAATGTATCGAATATGAACATGGCTTACTTCCAATCCCTCTGCCTGTAATTCTAATGCAGCACTTTTAATAGCTCCGTAAGTAGACCCCCATCCTAAAATTAATACCTTACCTTTTTCTGCACCAGTATCAATTTTTTGCAAAGGAATATAATCTGCAATCTTATCTACTTTAGCTTCACGCAGTTTCACCATGTGCTGGTGATTATCTGAATCGTAACTGATATTACCAGTTATATCTTGTTTTTCCAATCCTCCTACCCTATGCTCTAACCCAGGTGTACCAGGCACTGCCCATGGACGTGCTAATTTTTCATCTCTTCTATACGGTTGATATTTTTCTTCACCTTCTGCCAATTCAGTTTTAAACTTCACTTCAATTGGCTTTAGATCTTTGCTTTGTGGAAATTTCCAAGGCTCTGCTCCGTTGGCAATATATCCATCACTTAATAAAATTACGGGTGTCATGTGCTGTACAGCAATTCTCACTGCTTCATAAGCTACTTCAAAGCAATCGCTGGGTGTAGAAGATGATATCACAGGAATTGGCGCTTCTCCATTTCTACCATAATAAGCTTGCATTAAATCACTCTGCTCAGTTTTAGTAGGCAAGCCAGTAGATGGACCTCCTCTTTGAATATTGATAATCAATAAAGGAATTTCTAACATCATGGCCAATCCCATGGCTTCTGTTTTAAGTGCCATACCAGGCCCAGAAGTAGTAGTAATACCCATGGCTCCACCATAACTTGCCCCAATGGCAGATGATATGGCAGCAATTTCATCTTCTGCTTGAAAAGTTTTTACACCAAAAGACTTGTATTTACTTAAATCATGTAAAATATCTGATGCTGGTGTAATAGGGTAAGAACCCAAAAATAAGGGAAGTCCACTTTTTTCACTAGCAGCAATTAATCCCATTGACAGAGATTGATTCCCCATGATACTTCGATAAATACCGGGCTCCATCTTGGCTTTTTCTACGGTGTAACGTGTAGTAAAAGTTTCGGTGGTTTCTCCATAATTATATCCAGCTTGCAATACTTTTATATTACTCTGTAATATGTTTTCTTTTTTACCAAATTTCTCTTTCAAGAATGATATAGTATTGTCTAAACTTCTATTGTACATCCAGTATATAAAACCAAGTACAAACATGTTTTTAGCACGATCACGTTCTTTAACGCCCAAATCTGTGAAGTCTTTCAAGGCTTCTCTGGTAAGTTTAGTAACATCAATTTTTATTACCTCAAATGATGCTAAACTTCCGTCTTCCAATGGATTCACCCCATCGGTATAATTGGCTAGTCGTAAATTTCTCGTGTCAAATCCATCAATATTGGCAATGATTTTACCACCGGGCTTAATGGCTTTTAAGTTTACTTTTAATGCAGCAGCATTCATAGCCACCAACACATCAGCAATATCGCCTGGGGTAAATACTTTATTAGATGAGAAGTGTAATTGGTATCCACTCACTCCAGGAACTGTTCCTATTGGGGCTCGTATTTCAGCAGGAAAATCGGGGAAAGTGGCCAAATCAATCCCTAACAACGCAGTATTATTGGTAAACTGCTGACCTGTTAACTGCATGCCATCGCCACTGTCTCCGGCAAATTTAATCACTACATCTTGTAGAACTTCTTCTTTACTATTCATCTATCCTAATTGAGGCATGAAGGTACAAATTCTAACGGGGATATTTTCTGCTGATTTAACATCTTTTATAGAATTTTTTTAAATATTTTTTCTGTAGTTAGTATATATTGTAGTTTTTTAAGATAACAGTTTGTTTTGAGAAGAAATAATATGAATATAGTTGCCCTTTTAGGGCTTGTATTAATTACGGCCTGTGAATTTAATTCGGTGAAAGATCAACATGCACCTTTTGGGCCAGACACTGTAAATTCCCCTAGCCAAGGGATGGCGACCCCCACAAGTAAATTAGATAGAAAAACTTACCAAATAGACCCTACAAAACGCTATATCTACCTCAGTTTCGATGATGGCCCATGGAAGGGTACAATGGATATTTATGCATTATGTAAAAAATTAGGAGTAAAAGGGACATTTTTAATGATTGGTTTAAATGTAGATAACCGGAAAGACAAAAAAACAACTGTTCAACTATTAAAAGAAAGCTACCCGCAATTTTTAATTGCCAATCATAGTTATTCCCATGCAGGGTCTCACTATATTTCTTTTTACCAACACCCAGAAACTGCCTTCGCCGATTTTTTAAAGAATCAAGATATACTGACCCCCCTTTTTAAAATAATACGATTACCTGGAAACAACGCATGGGTATTAAAAGATACTATGAGAGCTTGTGGGTTAGTTCGCCCAGTTTGCAAAAAATTATACAGTGCAGGATTTAATGTAATCGGATGGGATACAGAATGGATGTTTGATCATAAAACCGCACAGCCAATTCAATCTGCCCAAAAAATGGCTTCGGAAATTAATTATTTACTTGATCATCATTTGTGTTTTACAAAAAATCATGTTGTATTACTTGCGCATGATAGAATGTTTCAACATCCTAATGAATTAGATTCACTCAATAAAATGATTTTAATTTTACAGCAAAATCCTAGAAATGTTTTTGAAACACTTGATCATTACCCAGGAATTAACTGATAAATGAATCGTTAAAGTTCATAGTACATAAAGTAGAATATTAAAATTATACATCTTTCCTGTAATTTTGAATGAAGAAAAATAATAACTATGGCAATTTTTAAATCGGGTAACCCTACCCTAACGGAAAAAATGTTCAATAAGAGCTTGGAAATGGATGCTACACTCCAAGGCACCATGACGGTGAGGGGCGCTATCAATAAATTTGGTTTTATGATGCTGATGCTAATTGCAGGAGCAGCGTATAACTGGCATTTATTTGAAGAAATGAAGCAGGATACGATGAATGTGTTGATGATGGTGGGCATTTTTGGTGGATTAATTACCGCTATTGCTATCAGCTTTAAACCAAACTGGGCTCCATTTTTAGCACCATTATATGCCTTGTTAGAAGGTTTATTTATTGGAGGTATTTCTGTAATCATGAATGCCGCATTCGCTAAAAGTTATCCCGGATTGGTGATGCAGGCAGTAGGACTCACTTTTGGCGTAGCCATTTCTATGTTTATCCTATACAATTTCCGAATCATCAAAGCAACCGAAAGGTTTAAATCGGTCATTTTTACAGCAACCCTTGGAATTGGTATTTTCTATTTATTAACCATGGTATTACGCATGTTTGGCGTAAACGTAAGTTTCATGTATGACAGCAGCATGTTGAGTATTGGCATTAGCTTATTTGTAGTGGCCATTGCTGCACTAAACTTAATTTTAGATTTTGATATGATTGAACGAGGTGCTGAGCAAGGCGCTCCAAAATTTATGGAATGGTATGGAGCGTTTGGGTTGATGGTAACCATTGTTTGGTTATATATTGAAATGTTGAAATTATTAAGCAAACTTGGCAGCAGAGATTAATATAAATTGCTATACCACATTAACAAGACCGTCTTACAAAAGAGACGGTCTTTTGTATTTATAAGGCATAACCCAATTATTCAAGTATACTACAGTTGTATTTTTTGCAGCCAAAAAAGGAATTAACTTACAGTGTATTAAAGTATAACCCATGGAGTTTAATAGATCCTCTTTTTCTAATGAAGCATTAATTGATATTTATCGCAGCCTGGTATTACCCAGAATGATTGAAGAAAAAATGCTGGTATTATTAAGGCAGGGTAAAATTAGCAAATGGTTTAGTGGCATTGGCCAGGAAGCCATTGCAGTAGGCGCAACCCTTGCATTAGACCCCTCAGAATGGATCATGCCTTTACATAGAAATTTAGGCGTATTTACCTCCCGCAATATGCCCCTTCATAAACTGTTTATGCAATGGCAGGGAAATAAAGACGGGTACAGTAAAGGCAGAGAAAGAAGTTTTCATTTTGGTTCTCAAGAACACCATATCTGTGGTATGATTTCGCATTTAGGACCTCAATTAGCTATTGCAGATGGGGTTGCATTGTCTCATCAATTAAGAAAAGAAAAAAAAGTATCCCTTGCCTTTTCTGGAGATGGCGGAACCAGTGAAGGAGATTTTCATGAAGCATTAAATATTGCTGCTGTTTGGAACCTACCTGTAATTTTTGTAATAGAAAATAATGGATATGGGTTAAGCACGCCAATTAATGAACAATTTAATTGCGAACATTTGGTAGATAAGGCCAAGGGCTATGGCATGGAAGGCATTCGTATTGATGGGAATAATATTCTTACCGTAATAGATACCATCAAAGGAGTTCGAGAATATTGCATTGAGCATCAAAAGCCTTACTTGATTGAGTGCATGACTTTTAGGATGCGCGGGCATGAGGAAGCCAGTGGAACAAAGTACGTACCATCTGCCCTTTTTGAAGAATGGGGACAAAAAGATCCCATCAAAAAATATGAACAATTTTTATTGAATGAAAGGGTATTTACAGAAATGGATATCGCCACCGTTCGCAATGAATTTAAGCAATATATAGATCAAGAATTGGTTCTTGCAAATGAAGCTGAAGCAATGGTTGTTGATACTGCTTGTGAATTAGCAGATGTATATGCGCCTCGAACAAGCCCAGCTATTCCATTGAGTAATGGCCCTACAAGAGAAGCTAGATTAATAGATGCTATTGCAGAAGGATTGCAACAAAGTATGCAGCAGCATACAGATATGGTTATCATGGGGCAGGACATTGCAGAATATGGTGGCGCATTTAAAATAACTGAAGGCTTTGTAGAAAAATTTGGTAAGGAACGTATTCGAAATACACCCATTTGTGAAAGTGCCATTGTGGGTACCTGTTTGGGATTAAGCCTTGCAGGAATTAAAAGTGTAATGGAAATGCAATTTGCCGATTTTGCCAGTGTTGGATTTAATCAAATTGTAAATAACCTCGCAAAAATTCATTATAGATGGGGGCAAAAAGCCGATGTGGTGGTACGCATGCCAACAGGCGGAGGCGTTGGTGCAGGTCCGTTTCATTCTCAAAGCAATGAAGCTTGGTTTACGCATGTGCCAGGACTAAAAGTAGTATACCCCTCTAATCCTTTTGATGCAAAGGGATTATTAATTGCTGCCATTAACGACCCTAACCCAGTGTTGTATTTTGAACACAAGGCTTTGTATAGAAGTATTCACGGCAATTTACCCAGCGATTATTATGAAGTGGAAATAGGCAAGGCAAAACTGATACAAGAAGGAACAGATGTAAGTATTATCACTTATGGTGCTGGTGTACATTGGGCCACTGAATACCAAGCGGCCAACAAAGCAATTTCATTACACATTGTAGACTTACGCAGTTTATTGCCATTAGATTATGATGCCATTCGCAATGCAGTAAAACAAACAGGTAAAGTACTATTGCTGCACGAAGACAATTTAATGGGAGGTATTGGCGGTGAAATTAGTGCATGGATTAATGAACACTGTTTTGAATTATTAGATGCTCCAGTGTTGCGCTGTGCATCATTAGATACACCTATTCCATTTAATACGGAATTAGAAAAAAACTACCTGGCTAAAAGCCGCTTGGCATCGTATATACAAAAATTAATCGCCTACTAATTCATCTACCATGAACTGTTCATCAAAATGGATTGTCAACACTGTTTGTAGTATTTTTTTAAGCTTGCTTTGTTTGCAAAATATTGCGCAATCGAATAATATTACTTATTCAAACCCCAATGCCCAATATATTGCTCCACAATTCAGGGATAGTAAACGAGCAGAAAAAATTAAAGCCTTGGCTCCCGTTTTAGAAAAAATGTATAAAGATTATGCAATAGCCAATCATTTTCCGGGTTATGCGTATGGTATTGTTTTAGATGGAGAACTACTCCTTTCTGGTAGTGGTGGTTTTAGTGATATTGAAAAACAAATTCCTGCAGATACAAGAACCATGTTTAGGATTGCCTCTATGAGCAAAAGCCTTACAGCCATGGCTATTTTGAAACTAAGAGATGAGGGCAAGCTAAAATTAGATGACCCTGTTTGGATGTTTATACCAGAAATAAAAGGACAAGGACTTACCAAAGATGCATCAGAAATAACCATCAGAAACTTGCTTACACATGGTGCAGGATTTCCCGAAGACAATCCTTGGGGTGATCGTCAATTAGCCGATACTGATGAAGACTTGTTACAACTCATTAAGAAAGGAATTAGTTTTTCCAATGCCAATGGAATTGCTTATGAATACAGTAATCTTGGGTTTGCTGCCTTGGGTTATATCATCAAAAAAGTAACAGGTATGCCGTATAGTGATTATATTCAAAACAATATTTGGAAACGATTGGGAATGCAAGCTGCTTGGGAATATAGCAAAGTGCCTAGTAAACAGTTGGCAAAAGGTTACCGCTGGATTAATAATATTTGGAAAGAAGAAACTTTATTGCACGATGGTATTTTTGGGGCAATGGGTGGCATGATTACTTCTATTGAATCTTTTAGTAAATATATTGCCTTGCATCAATCTGCATGGCCTCCACGAAATGATGCAGAAAATATTATTTTAAAGAGAAGTAGTATTAGAGAAATGCACCAGCCCTGGAATTTCAATTCACTCAATACTACCTTTAAATATTCGGATGGAAGAGTTTGCCCAACTACCAGTGCTTATGGTTATGGCTTAAGAATTGCAAGAGATTGCAACAATAAACTTATGGTAGGGCATACAGGCGGATTACCTGGGTTCGGAAGCAATTGGAATATTTTAACCGATTATGGTATTGGGGCCATGTTTTTTGCAAATGTAACTTATGCATCTACTGCAGGAATGAATATCAGGGTGTTGGATACACTAGTAAAACTAGCGGCATTAGAACCTAGACAATTAACAGCATCATCCATTCTTACACAAAGAAAAAATGAATTAATTAATCTATTACCCCATTTTAACAATGCAGAAAAATCGGGCATTTTTGCAGATAATTTTTTCCTCGATTATTTTACCGCTTCACTTAAAGCAGAAGCAACGGTTATTTTTAATAAAGTAGGTAAAATTATTTCTGCGAATGAAGTGATTCCCGAAAATCAATTGAGGGGTTATTTCATAGTGAATTGCGAAAGAGGAAAAGTAAAAATCAGTTTTACACTCACTCCCGAAAATCCGGGTTTAATTCAAGAGTACCATATTAGTGAATGGCAGTAGCCATTTGATATTTGCGCATTTGCTTTTGAATAATAAAAAAATATAAGGGCGGAATATGTGCAAGTATCATCATACCTGGATAACCCGTTGGCAATTGAGGAGCAGAATCATGGTGCTGTAGAATTTGGTATTTTCTACTGGCCATAAAATGATGATCACTGTGTCTGCTCAATTCAAATAGCATTAATCTGCCAACCAAGTGATTGCTATTCCAACTATGTATGGGCATGGCTCTTTCAAATTTTCCCGGTTCAATTTCTTTTCTGCTTAATCCATAATGTTCTATATAATTAACAGCTTCTAAAAGGCCAATGCCTATGAATGCGGCAATTAAATAAAAGCCCAATAATTGAATCCCAAAAAAATAACCAACAGCCAATAAAAACAATAATTGAACAAGGGTAAATTGAATCATTTGATTGTATATGCTCCAAACTGAATGTTGTTTTTTTACAACTTCTTTATTGGCAATTTTCCAGGCACTTAAATAAGAAAACAAAATAGTACGTGGATAAAAGCTAAATATATTTTCTCCCAATCTGGCACTTGCAGGATCTTGCATGGTTGCTACTCTTTTGTGGTGCCCTTTGTTGTGCTCAATAAAAAAATGGAGGTACTGAGAGCTAAGCAATAACAATAAGGATAGATATCGTTCAAATAAAATTGCCCGATGCCCTAACTCGTGTGCTACATTAATTCCAAAAATTCCACAGAGCAGTCCCATACTAATTATTCTTCCAGCAATGGTAATACTACTAAGTTGTGGCGATTGTAATGAAAATAAAAAGTAAATTAAGGATGCATATTGAAATACAACCACCGCATACAATAAATAATCGAATCGCTTATCTGCTTTTGCAATAAGGGCTTCCGCTTCATCTAAATTTCGTACATCTGGTTGTATGAATAATTCAACAGAAGGTATGAAAACAAAGGTCCAGATAAGTGGCAAAAAACAAACCCAGCCATTCCCATTAAAAGAAACCCATGCTAATGCAAAAAGAATAAAGGGGGAACAATACTTACATAATCGCCACTGCATGCAAACGTAATTTGTTTAAATATAGCAAAGATTATGCTTTCATCAGCTTCAATGGGGTGCCATTCCAAGTAGGAAATAATACATTATTGTTGTTAATATTTAAATGGGAATTGGCTACTGCACTAAACACCGATCTGAAATCAGTAGTAACAGGAAGGTCCCTGCCATCTTCTAATGCTTCTTTGGCCAATGATTGAATATTGTTGTAAACCGTTCCTCCTTGTACATCATTTCCCAATACAAATAAACAACTGGCTCTTCCATGATCTGTACCACCAGTTCCATTTTGATGCACGGTTCTGCCAAACTCTGTCATGGTCATCAGCGTTACCTCATCTTGATACTTACCTAAATCTTTCCAAAATGCTGCAATGCAATCACCAAAATCTTTTAAATTCCTTGCAAAAGCACCGTTAACTGTACCCTGATTAAAATGGGTATCCCATCCACCACTTTCTGCAAATGCAACCTCTAAGCCTACATTCATTTTTATCAAGATGGCTATTTGCTTTAATGAATTGCCCAATGGGCTTGCAGGATACACAATTCCCTCTGCTGATTTATAATTTTTAATTTCATTTACTTTCAACATTTTCATAGCATCAAAACTTTCCTTTCCCGCCCTATTTAATAAGCCATTCGAAGTTTGATCATACAATTCTTCAAAAGATTTTGCAGCCATATTTGCAGCCATGGGATTGCCGCGCATTTGAATAGCAAAATCTTGCAGGTTACCAATAGATAATGATTCATTGTCTCCGTAAAAACTTCGAGGCATGGCACTGGTCATACTCACTGCTCTAAAAGGAGTTGCATCATGACCCATTAATCCCACTGCCCTATTTAACCATCCACTGGCAGTTCCTTTATTAAAAGGAGTTCCCGATTCCATATAATCTTGTGCATCAAAATGACTACGAGTATTATTCGGACTTCCTACTCCGTGAACAATGGCCATTCTTTTTTCGGTGAAATAAGGAAATAACTGATCTAATGCAGGATGCAAGCCAAACCTACCATCTAAATCGAATAGTTTTCCTTCTGTTGCTGCAGGGCTCATATATAAATTAGGTCTTGCTGCTTTAAATTGCATATCGGCATAAGGAGCTACTGTCATTAGACCATCCATGGCGCCACGCTGAAACAAGCAAACCAAAATCTTTCCTTTCTTATAGGCTACACTTAACTTGGGAGTGGCTGCGGCTCTTGCTAAAAAAGAAGGAAGGCCTCCTGCAAAGCCAGTAGCAAATAAAGCCATGGCTCCAGATTTCATAAATGCTCTTCTGTTTGTCATATTATTTTCTTTGAAATTCGGGTGAACCAATAATAATGCCTGCAACCTGTGCAATAGGACTATTTTTTCCTACGGTGTAAGGTATTTCAATTGCTTGTTTTGTGTTTTTAGACATGGCTTGTTTCTCTTGCCTATTTCGGTAACGGGCATTATTTTTTGTAGGTACTGATTGTTCCATCATATCAGTTGAAACGGTTTCTGTATTACTATTTTGTTGTGCTGCTGCAGTAATTTTTTCGCCAATATTTACGTCTTTTACCAAGGGTAATAAACGTTGTATATTTTCTGCTTGATTTCTTTCTGGCAAAAGAATTGCACTAAAAACAGTTAAAGCGTTTTCTATACTCTCGGGCTCATGATTGTTGTTGAGTTGTGCCCAATTTAATTGTATACCGGGAATTTTTTGTGTGGCAAATGCCAATCCAAAATTCATCCTATTTAACAATGACCCAGTATTAATCCAATAAGTAGCTTTATCTGGAAAGCCAGTTGGGGCTTGATAATAATAAAATCTTTGCCCCATTTTAGTACTCCAGTTAAATACTTGAAAAGGGTCTTTTACATCTGCATGTGTTGCGCGAATAGCACTAATTACCAATTCAAAGGGAGATTTTACTTTATCATGTTTGGTGGCAGATTTCCAAAAATCAACATGCTCTACCATGGTTAATAAAATACTTTTTATATCACCCTTAGAACTGATATAAGTAGCAGTCATTTTCTTTAATAAATCGGTAGAGGGCGTATCTGATACAAATCGGGTAGCCAATTTTTTACAAATAAATGCGGCCGTTGAAGGATGGTTACTTAATATGTTTAACACACGCATTCCTTCATCATAACTTCCACCTGCATCAAACTTTTCTCCCAATATATTTTTTTCTTTGGCGTCATGCTTATCTGCCCTAAACATAAATTCACCTTCAAAAACAAATCCTCTTTTTTCAAGTGCACTGGCACCTAGCCTTTCCAATAGTTTTCGTTGACTATTTCCAGCACCATAATCACTCATGGGGTAAATAGTCCAACCGGTAAATGCCCTTGCTACCTCCGTAACATCTTGTTGCGAATATCCACCATCCACGCCTAGTGTATGCAATTCCATAATTTCACGAGCATAGTTCTCATTTAATCCTTCGTTCTTTTTAGCATTGGCAATTTGCTTGATTAATTTAGCTTGATTTTTTTTTGAACTGTCTTGTTCCATTTCATCTAAACGCCTGTTGAGTTTCTGTTGCACAAAAGCAGATCGCTTGGGGTTGTTCATATTATTGTCATTGCTCACACTCAACGCATTGTCTAAGTAAGTTAACATAGCAGGATGTTTTGCTGTAGCTTCTAATAATTTACTAAAACTGCTTAATACATTGGGACGTATAGCATCTCTTTCGTAAGTAAGTACAAATTGTTGAGATTGATTTTTAGTGAGCGAAACATTAAAATGATTAAACCAAAAATCGGTTAATACTTCTTGAAGTTGATGATTACTATAAGCTGCCCTAATAACTTTTTGATTGATTAATTGTCTGTGTAATTCAGTCATTGGCTTTAATCCTAAACTATCCATTAACTGTTTTATCTTATTACGATATTCAGGTGTTTTAACATCTAATTTGATACTATCCCTATTAACCAACCCTTTTTTATTGGCAATGAGTAATAACTGATCGGGGCGTACATAGGTATTTACTATTTGTTCGTTAGTTAAGGTTAATGCATCATATCCAACACTCAATCTTTTATTTACTTCTTCATTGGGTAAAGAAACCAACATTTGTTGTTGAAACCATTGCTCTAAACCCATTGCAACAACGGCATCCACTTCTCCAGGTGTAGCTCCAAAACTAAAGCGATTGAGTAAATGAGCAGCGGCTTGTTGTTTACTTAAACCTGCTTTTGCGTAAGGCAAATTCATTTTTGCATAATTACTGAGTGGCCTTGGTGTAAATGCAGCACAACCTATTATTACGGTTCCAATTGCAAGTGATTTAACAAAGTGTTGTATGGGCATAAAAAAACCTTTACGATAAGATAGATTTTTACCGTAAAGGTTTAATGCAGCTCTTTATTTCTTTACTGCAACTTTATATAAAATAGTACCCATTGCAGCAAACATGGCTGTACCCAATAAGAAATAGCCACCTTGTGATAAACTGGTAACTAAGCTTTCTTCTGCACTAATAGCTTTCAAGAATTTTTCTCCACTAGATGAGCCAGAAATAAATGCTATGAGCACACCAGCAACTGCGCCCCCAGCAACTAAGCCAGTAGCAAATAAATTTCCTTTGCCTAGTTCATCTTCTTCGGCAGATGATGAAGCACTGCTTTTTTTCTGTTTTGATTCTACAATACCACGAATAGCTCCTCCAATAAAAATAGGTAGTGTAGTAGCTAGCGGAAGATAAGCGCCTACTGCAAAACTCAAAGACTTGATACCGCAAAGTTCCATGGTGACAGCTAAAAATACACCTGCAAAAACATATTGCCAGTCTAAGTTTTGAGAAAGTATTCCTTTAATTAAAGTAGCCATTAAAGTGGCTTGTGGGGCTGGATATTTTTCTGTACCAATGGCATGTTGAATGCCTTGGCTCAACATTTCGGAACTAGGTTTATCTAAAAACTTAACAGTTAACCCAATTACAATTGAAGAAACAATAGCACCTACAAATAAGGCTATTTGTTGATTACGTGGGGTTGCACCTACAATATAACCACTTTTTAAATCTTGAGAAGTAGCTCCTGCATTGGCTGCTGCAATGCAAATCATACCGCCTACTACTAATACGAGAGGTTCGTAAGATTGCCCCGTCCAACCAACACTTAAAAAAATTAAACTAGTACCCATTACAGTTGCAATAGTCATACCACTAATGGGATTATTTGAAGATCCAATTAAACCTACAATTCTAGATGATACCGTTACAAATAAAGCTCCAAAAATAACTACCAGTATCCCAATTAATAATTTTTGTAAAATATTGTCGCCTGGAACTTGCGGTAGTAAAGTGATTAATGCAATTAAACCCAGTGTTCCAAAACCTACTATTTTTAAACTAAGGTCTTTCTCTGTTCTTAAAACACCCGTTGCATTATTTGCTCCTTCCGTTTTTAAAGAGGCAACACTTCCTTTTACCGATTTCACAATGGTGGGAATGGTTTTTATCAACGTAATGATTCCTCCTGCTGCTACCGTTCCAGCGCCAATTTGTCTTATAAAAGCATAGTATACGGCTGATGAATAATCGGCAAACTGATGGGTTATTGGATCCCATCCTCCCTTTCCACCTGCTTGAGTAATATCAGCCAAATAACCCAGTTTAATTAATTGTGTTGCAATCACATCGGCAGGTACAAGAGACGACAATAAAGGTATAAATACCAACCAGCTCAATACACCGCCTGCAACCAGTACACCCCCAATTTTAGGACCAATAATATATCCTACACCTAAATACTCTGGCGTAATTTCCCCACTCACTTTTGCGGAAGGAAAAAATTTATTCATTTGCTTTGTGGCGTAAAAGGGCGTTTCGGCAATTACATGCAACACTTTTTGTAATAAAGCGTACCCAAAAGCAACTCCCAATCCCCAAAATGCAGTTTTAGCAAAATCTCCCCCTTTTTCGCCTGCTTTTAATACATCTCCACAAGCTGTTCCTTCGGGGTATGGGAGGTTATCATGTTCGTTTACAATAAGCGCCTTTCGTAAAGGAACCATTAAAAGGGTTCCTAGCAAACCACCAACGATGGCTAAAATTAAAATAGTGAGGTAATTGAAATAGGCTGCACTATCAGGTGATGATAAAAACAAAAATCCTGGTAAGGTAAACGCAACACCTGCTGCAATACTTTCACCTGCAGAACCCGTTGTTTGTATAATATTGTTTTCTAAAATAGTAGTTTTAAAAAATCGCCTACCCAAGGTGATGGCAATCACGGCAATAGGAATAGAGGCAGAAACAGTAAGACCTGCTTTTAGTGCCAAATACACGGTTGCAGCTCCAAAAATAACCCCAAATAAACTGCCCAATAAAATAGACTTGATGGTGAGTTCGGCCATCTTACTTTCAGGTGCAACAAAGGGCTTGAATATTTTTTTTATATCAATCATACTAGAAAATTAAGTTGGTAAACAAATTTTTATTGCATCATTTTTTTAAGCTTGGTAGAAAGCACAAATAATATGGCAGAAGCAATACCTGCCATGATCACAAACATCATAAAGAATTCATATAAATTATGAATTGGAATTCCCACTATGTAGGTGGTTTTTCCATCGGGATACAATGCACTTAAAACCCCTGCTAATTTATTGGCAAATGCATTGGCTGTAAACCATACAGCCATTAATAAAGAGGCAAATTTTGCAGGAGCTAATTTATTTACCAAACTTAACCCTATTGGAGATAAACAAAGTTCACCTGATGTATGCATAGCATACATACCTGTTAGCCAAATCATACTTACTTTAATACCTGGTTGTACATCTTTTACGCCAAAAGCAATCCATAAATAACCCAAAGCCAGCAAAAATAATCCCATGGCCATTTTTGTTGGAGATGCAGGTTCGTGCTTACCCAATTTTATCCAAAGCCATGCAAATAAAGGCGCCAAGGTTACAACAAATATAGAATTGAGTGATTGAAAAAAACTGGTGGGAACTACATAAAAACCAAGATCCCGTTGAGTTTGCTCTTCTGCAAAAAAAGTAAGAGAGGCACCCGCTTGTTCAAAGGCACTCCAAAAAAAGATTACAAAAAAAGAAACCGTAAAAATAACCGCAATCTTTTTTTTCTCTAACCCATTTAAACTTTTATCGGAAAAAACAATATAAGCAATGAGTAAAATACATCCTATTAATAAATAAAAAAGGTAACTAAAAATTTTTGCATCCGCATAAATTAATCCAATGGTGATTAAAGAAAATACAAATAATCCAAGGATCATAACGATTGGTTGGAGTATTTTTTTAGAAACATTCGCTGGGGTAAGTCCTAAAGTTTTTCCTTGAGGATCTGTTACATATTTATTATGCAAAAGCTTTAGAGTTATTACGCTAATCAACATGCCAATTCCTCCTGCAAAAAAAGCCCATCTAAAATCGGCCGGATTTCCAGTATCCCCTAAAAACCCACAAACAAAAGGACCAATGGCACCACCTACATTAATACCCATATAAAATATGGTATACGCAGCATCGGTTCGCTTATCCCCTTTTGGATACAATTGACCCACTAACGCAGATATATTGGGTTTAAAAAAACCATTGCCCGCAATCATAAAGCCCAATCCCGAAAAAAACAATAGCGCTGATAAATCAGGATTGCTTGCATAAATGGTTCCACAAAAGAAAAGGATAAACTCTCCAATTGCCATCACCAATCCTCCTGCAATGATAGATCTTTTGTTGCCCCAGTACCTGTCTGCAATATATCCTCCCAATAAAGGTGTTAAATAAATCAAGCCAGTATAGCTTCCATATAAGTTAGACGCAAATACCTTATCAAACATCAACGCCTTGGTCATGAACAAAACCAGCACCGCCCGCATTCCATAATAGTTAAACCTTTCCCACATTTCTGTAGCAAACAAAACATATAATCCTTTGGGGTGTGAAGTAGTAACCGCTTTATCTGTCATAGCACTCATTTTCGTTATTAGCTCAAAATAGTAATAAAAGTGAAAAGCATAGGTTATTTTCGCAACCAATTTAAATCGTATGAATATTCTTTTATTGGGTAGCGGTGGTAGAGAGCATGCTTTGGCTTGGAAAATGGTACAAAGTCATCATTGTGATCAACTCTATATTACCCCAGGAAATGCAGGCACCACTCAGTTTGGGATCAATTTGCCTATTTCTGTTACAGATTTTCTTGCCATCAAAGCAGCTTGTATAGAATATACAATCAATATGCTGGTGGTAGGGCCAGAAGAACCACTGGTAAAAGGTATTTACGACTTTTTTCAAGCAGATCCAGCCCTTCAAAAGATTATTGTGGTTGGTCCTTCTGCTCAAGCAGCCCAATTAGAGGGCAGTAAGTCATTCAGTAAAAAATTTATGCAGCGTCATCAAATTCCTACTGCAAAATATGCGGAATTTACCTTGGCCAATTTTGAGGAAGGGATTGCTTATTTACGTAACCATACCTTACCCATTGTATTAAAAGCAGATGGATTAGCCGCTGGCAAAGGGGTAGTTATTGCCAATTCTACCAATGAAGCCTTGACCTGTTTTGAAGAAATGATCAAAGGCAAACAGTTTGGTACAGCCAGTGAAAAAGTGGTCATAGAGGAATTTTTAACAGGGATTGAAGTAAGTGTTTTTGTATTAACCAATGGGGTAGATTATCATGTTATTGGACATGCAAAAGATTATAAGAGAATTGGAGAAGGAGATATAGGATTAAACACTGGTGGCATGGGCTGTGTTAGCCCAGTTCCCTTTATGGATAAAGCTTTCATGCAAAAAGTAGATGATCGCATCATTGCCCCAACGGTAAGGGGTTTACAACAAGAAAACCTTACTTATTTTGGGTTTATTTTCTTTGGTTTAATGAATGTGAAAGGAGAACCTTTTGTTATTGAATACAATTGTAGGCTGGGTGATCCAGAAACGGAAGTGATTATTCCGCGATTAAAAACCGATTTGGTTGCCCTATTTGCAGCAATGGATAATGGAACCTTAGAAGATGCCAATATAGGTTTTGATGAAAGAGCAGCGGCCACCATTATGGCAGTTAGCGGAGGTTACCCAGGTAATTTTGAAAAAGATAAGCCAATTAACATACCCACCAATTTGCTAGAATCCAATGAGAGTTTGCTGTTTCATGCAGGTACACGTAAAAAAGGAGAAACGGTTTTCACAAATGGTGGCAGGGTTTTAGCAGTAACATCTTTTGGAGAAACGATTAAGGAAGCGTCTGAAAAATCAATATCCTTGTTAGAAAAAATTTCTTTTGAAGGAATTTATTTTAGAAAAGATATTGGCTATGAGTTTCGCTGATCATTTACCATTCAAAGAGGGTGTAAGAAAGGTTGAAGTAGCGGCTAGTAAATCTTGTTAATTCAACTAATTTCAAGCACCTTTGCAACTATTGCTAAATATATAAGAACTCAATTATACAATGGGATTATTTAATTTTTTTACTCAGGAGATTGCGATGGATCTTGGCACAGCCAATACCCTGATTATCCACAATGATAATGTGGTGGTAAATGAACCTTCCATTGTTGCTTTAAATCGCAACAATATGAAAGAAGTATTGGCCGTAGGAAAGAAAGCCTTAATGATGCATGAAAAAACTCATGAAAGCATCAGAACAATTCGTCCTTTAAAAGATGGAGTAATTGCCGATTTCAATGCTGCTGAATTAATGATTCGGGAGCTTATGAAAATGATTTATCCAAAGAAGCCCTTATTCCCACCAAGTTGGAGAATGGTTATTTGTATTCCTTCCTCTATTACAGAAGTAGAAAAACGTGCCGTGAGAGACAGTGCAGAACAAGCAGGTGCCAAAGAAGTATATATGATTCATGAACCTATGGCCGCAGCCTTGGGTATTGGAATTGATGTAGAGGAACCTGTTGGAAATATGATTATTGATATTGGTGGAGGCACTACTGGTATTACGGTAATTGCATTGGCTGGTATTGTTTGTGATCAAAGTATTCGTATTGCAGGTGATGAATTTACTGCTGATATAATGGAAGCACTAAGAAGATATCATAGTTTATTAATTGGAGAACGTACTGCAGAACAAATTAAAATAAATGTGGGTGCAGCCATGAAAGATTTAGACACCCCTCCAGATGATATGCCTGTTAATGGAAGAGATTTGGTAACAGGAATTCCCAAACAAATTATGGTAAGCTACCAGGAAATTGCCGAAGCCTTAGATAAGAGTATTTTTAAAATTGAAGAAGCTATTTTAAAAGCGCTGGAAACTACTCCTCCCGAACTAGCTGCAGATATTTATAGAAGAGGCCTCTATTTAACTGGTGGTGGTGCCCTATTACGTGGGCTAGATAAGCGTTTGAGTGCTAAAATTAAATTACCCGTTCATATTGCAGACGACCCTTTAAAAAGTGTTGTTCGTGGCACGGGCTTAGCTTTAAAAAATTACCAACGTTTCCCATTCATCATGAGATAGAACGCACGTAAACTGCTTTGAAAAATATATTCCTATTTATACGGCAATACTTTAATTTCATCAGTTTTATACTGTTACAGGTGGTGTCGATTGTATTACTATCTGAATCTAGTAAAACGCATGAAACTATTTTTGCAGGAGCTGCGAATGAAATAACCAGTAATTTAAACAGCAGGTATAGTACACTTAGAAGTTATTTTACATTACAAGAAACCAATAGGTTATTAGCACTTGAAAATGCGCAATTAAGAAATGCTTTACCCAGTAATTTTCAAACATCCAACAACCTCGTTGTTACACAAAAAGATACAACACTTTTAGATACAACTGGTAAATTTAGAAAGTATAGTTTTCTTCCTGCAAAAGTGATTGGCAATACCTATACTTTCCAAAATAATTATCTCATGCTCGAACGAGGTTCTTTGCAGGGAGTAAAAAAAGGGATGTCGGTTATTGGTCCATCTGGTATTGTTGGTGTGGTAGTTGAAACGAGTAATAATATTAGTAAGGTAATGAGTTTGCTGCACCGCAATAGTAAGGTAAGTGCCATGTTAAAAAAAGATAATGCCGCAGGTAGCATTGAATGGGATGGAGCAGATCCAACCATTTTACTACTTAAAAATGTAACCAAGAGCGCAAAAGTTGCCAAAGGAGATACGGTGCTCACTAGTACCTATTCTTCTAATTTCCCTTCTCATTTAGTTATTGGAACTGTGGAGGTAATTATGGCAGATCCATCTAGTAATTTTTATACACTGAAAGTAAAAACAGCTACTAATTTCTTTACTATCCAATACGTAAATATTGTAGAAAACAGTAGGTATATAGAACAATATCAATTAGAAAATAGCGGCAAGAATCAATGAGTACTTTTTTAAAAAATATAATCCGTTATGTACTTTTCATAGGTATTCAGGTATATATCCTCAATCAGATACCACCCCTTCATCAATTTATTGTCCCATATTTATACTTTCTATTTTTAATTTGGCTGCCCTTTAATTTAGGCAGATTTCCCCTTTTATTCATTTCTTTTATATTTGGCCTAAGCCTAGATTATTTTACGGGCACAATGGGTTTACACGCTGCAGCTTCTGTTATGATTGGGTATATTCGCCCATTTATTTTAAACCTATTAATTCCACAAGAAAGCACAGAACAAAGCTATATTGAACCTAGTATTAGCAGTATGGGATGGGCTCCTTATAGTTTATATGTTGGGTTACTCACTTTCATTCATCATTTTTACTTGGTTTTACTAGAATGGTTACAGTTTGGCGATTTTCTTTATTTTCTTGGGAAAGTAAGCGCAACTACTGGTATTAGTTTGCTCCTTATTTTTATAACTGAAATGTTATTTAGCCGCAAAGCAAAATTCCGTACCAATAAATAGAGATTGTTGGTGCATCTTTATGTGAATATCTTAATTTCGTTTTGTTGAACTAATTGATCTTCTATTTTATATGTCCGTATTCAATCAAAGTCGTGGCAGGGTAATTCAAATCATTATTACTTCTGTATTTCTGATCATTACTTTTCAGTTGATTAATTTACAATTGTTTTCTTCTAAATATAAATTAGCCGCAGAAAACAATGCTATCTATAGAAAAATTATTTACCCAGACCGTGGAATCATATTTGATAGAAATAAAAAAGCCTTATTAGAAAATACCATCAGTTTCGATTTGATGGTTACCCCTGCTGAATCTAAGGGAACCGATACCATGGCCCTTTGTAATTTACTGGAAATAGACACAACAGAATATAAAAAAAGAATAAGAGAAGCTATTTTTAAAAATACTCGGGTTAAGCCTAGTGTTTTTGAACCTTTACTTGGCCCAGAATTATATGCCAAACTAAATGAAAATATGTATAAGTTTCCGGGCTTTGTATTAAGTGAAAGATCGGTACGAACCTACCCTTATAATACAGCAGGGCAACTATTAGGCTATATTGCAGAAGTAGATACCAGCTTTTTAAGAAAGCACAAAGAGGAAGGATACGAAATGGGCGATTATGCTGGCATGAATGGATTAGAACGAACGTATGAGCAAGTGCTGATGGGGCAAAGAGGTATCAAACGGTATATCAGAGACAATAAAAGCAGAATTCAAGGACCTTATGAAAATGGGGTATTTGATACAGTAGCCATTGCTGGAAGAAATTTATTTACCAGCATTGATGTAGAAGTACAACAATTAGCCGAGCAATTATTACAAAATAAAATAGGAAGTGCTGTTGCCATCAACCCTCGCACGGGAGGCATTATCGCAATGGTATCAAGCCCATCTTATAACCCCAATGTACTCACCGGAAATGCCAGAAGAAAAAATTGGGGAAGAATGATCATGGATACAGCAAAGCCAATGTATAATAGAGCCATAAAGGGCCAATACCCACCTGGATCTACCTTTAAGCCATTGGGTGCATTGGTTGCATTAGATGAAGGTTTAATTACTCCATCTTATGGTGTTTCCTGCTATGGAGGATATGGCGCATGTGGTGGTGTATATGTAAGATGTGAACACAAAAATGCAGGACACGCTGCCAATCTTAGGCTAGCATTGGCCAATTCATGTAATTCCTATTTTTCCGATATTTTCAGAAAAGCTATTGATAATAAGAAGTATGGAAATACCATACAAGGTTATTTAAAATGGAAGGAATACATGAATGCATTTGGCTTAGGTAGAACATTGGAAGTAGATTTACCCAGTGAAGACAAGGCAAGTATTCCTGATACCAGTAAATACAATCATTTTTTTGGAGGAGCTAAAAGATGGAATAGTTGTAGTGTTTTAACCTTGGGAATTGGTCAAGATAAAATGACCGAAACACCTTTACAAATGGCTAATATCATGTGTATTATTGCCAATAGAGGTTATTATTTTCCGCCACATTTTGTAGATAGCATTGAAAACGAAGTAGAGGCAGATACGATGTTGCTGGCAAAATATAGAAATAAGCATATTGTTACCCGCATTTCAGATAGTGCTTACCAGGCTGTGCATGATGGCATGCACGATGTTACGGTGTATGGTACTGCTGCCTATATTAAAATTCCTGGAATTGAATACTGCGCAAAAACAGGTACTGCACAAAATCCACACGGTAAAAATCACTCTATATTTGTTGCTTTTGCACCAAAAGATAATCCCAAGATTGCCGTTGCAGTAGTGGTAGAAAATGGAGGGTATGGTTCTGTTGTGGCCGGACCAATTGCGGGTTTTATCATGGAAAAATATTTAAATGATACAATTAGTACAGAAGGTTTACCAAGAGTAGAAACTATTACAAAAACCAATTTAATACCCGATGCTATTAAAAGATGGTACTATAAAAAAGACTCTCTTCGTATTGCAAAAATAGCGCTAGAAGAAGCTGCAGCAAAAGCAGAAATACAAGAAGAGAATGATAAGGCAAATACCGAAGCAATATTAGAATCGAATGCCATACCCATTAGCGGAAAAGATACCAATCAAAAAATAAAAATTAAATCATCATTTATGTTAAATGATGATAAAAGAAAAAGAAGAGATAGCGGAAAACCATGATCAAACAACATAAAATTTCGCAGGGCGTAGACTATACGGTTATTTGGCTATATGCAATATTAGTAGCCATTGGTATACTTTGTATTTTTATGGTAGAATATAGAACCGATACCGATTGGATACAAACATTTTTAAGTGGCAAAACCAATTATAGCAAGCAACTGATTTTTGCTGGTATATGCACCATCATTGCAACGCTCATTTTACTTACAGATAGTAAACTATTTACTGCCTTTGCCAATTTGATGTATATTTTTGGCATACTCCTCATGCTCTCCACATTTGTAATTGGGAAAAATATCAGTGGTTCTAAAAGTTGGATTCCCCTAGCAGGTGGATTTAATTTACAACCGGTAGAAATTTGCAAAATATTTACCGCTTTAGCTTTAGCAAAATATTTATCGAGGCAGGAAACCGATTTCACTAAGTTAAAATCACAAATTATTGCAGGTATTATTTGTTTACTACCGGCAGTAATTTCAGTTGCTCAGCACGAATCTGGTATGGCCCTTGTTTACTTTAGTTTTTTCTTAGTAATGTTTAGGGAAGGGCTCTCCCCCATTGTTTTAATTTTAGGGTTCTCATTTGTTGCTTTAATTATTTCTACCTTATTAATTGAACCCAATACCCTAGCCATTATTTTAACAGTTGCAGCAATTGTAGTCATTTATATTTTTAGAAAAAATATTAAAAGAAGTAAGGGCATATTGTATTTAATTCTCCTCATCTGGATTGCCAGTGTAGGAATACAGCGATTTGCAGTACCCTTTATTTTTAATAATGTATTAGAGTGTTATCAAAGTGCCAGAGTGTATAGTGCTTTTGGAAAAGATTATGATTGTAATTTAAACCAACGTTCTGCTAAAAAAACAGATAAAGCCCCTAAAAAACCCGATGATTACAATGTACGTCAAAGCAAAATTGCCATAGGTTCAGGAGGTTTATTTGGAAGAGGTTTTTTAAAAGGAACGCAAACGAGGGGAAAATATGTTCCAGAACAACATACCGATTTTATTTTTGCCTCCTTGGGTGAAGCTTTTGGATTTGTGGGTAGCTTTTTATTTTTACTTATTTATTTGTTCTTATTATTTAAAATTATTGCTATTGCAGAAAGGCAACGAAGTGTATTTAGTAGAGTATACGCCTATAGTGTAGCCAGTATTCTTTTTTTTCATATTGCTTTTAATATTTGTATGACTTTAGGATTATTCCCCTCACCAGGAGTTACGCTTCCCTTAATTAGCTATGGAGGATCTTCATTAGTGTCATTTACTATTTTATTGTTTATTTTGCTACGTTTAGATGCAGACCGTCAAATGGTTTTACGCTAATTCATTCCTATGAAAATTATTCCACTTTCCGAAGGTAGTTTTACCATAGATAAAACAAAAGTGCTCATCCCTTTTGATACATCCACAGAACAATTAAACAATCGTCCTGTAGGAAGTTTATTGATAGAAATTCAACCTTTTGTGATTATTACGTCAAAAGATATTATTCTAATTGATACCGGGCTAGGGTACAATATGACTGATGGAACCCCGCAGTTACACTATAACTTACAAAAAGTAGGCATTAACCCTTCGCAAATTACCAAAGTGTTGATGAGTCATTTACACAAAGACCATGCAGGAGGCATTACTACCAAAAATGCAATAACTGGAGAGCAATTTATTGCTTTTCCTTATGCCACATATTATGTTCAGCAAAGAGAATTTGATTTTGCAAATAGTATCGGATCTGCTTCCTATATGCCTAATGATTTTGCAATACTAAAAGAATTTAGCCGAGTAGTATGGCTTCAAGAAAACACTGGAAGTATTGATGGATATATCCATTATGAACTTACGGAAGCACATAGTAAATTTCACCAAGTATTTTGGATTCAAGAAAATAATGAAACCATTTTTTATGGAGGAGATGATGCCCCACAATTGCAACAAATGAAAAGTAGATTTGTAGCTAAATACGATTTTGATGGAAAAAAATGTATGGAACTGAGAAAAAAGTGGTGGGAAAAAGGAAAGGAGCAGCAATGGTCATTTCTTTTTTATCATGATATTGCTACTCCAGTTTTTCAAGAAATTTAGTATAGGCAATTTTATGCTTTCGGCTGATTATTGGTTTGATTATTTTTCATTTTTCTATCCATCAGTTCCTTACGCATTAAATTATTAAATGCTTTTTCTAATTTAAAAACCTGATTGGCTCGTTCATCAGAGCCCAATACTTTTTTAAAGTCAGTATATGATTTTTTACGAATTACTAATGCTTTTTCCTCAAACCCTAATTCATTATCCATATTTTCTTTTCTTACTTGCTTTAGCTCTTCAATATACCCGTTGTGAATGGGCCAAAATTTTTGCGCTTCTTCTGCAGTAAGGTTTAATTCACGGGTAATATAAGCTACTTTAAGTGCTTCTATATTGGCACGTTTAGCCTGTCGAGAATTTTGTAAATTTCCCCTGTTGTTTTGGGCATCTACTGTTATTGTAAAAGAAACAGTAATAAGTAATAAAAAGATTATTTTTTTCATGATATTTAAGTTAACTAGTTTTTTTATAAATAGGCTTTTCAGTATTCTCATTAAGATATTTTAATAATTCCTCATCGGGAATCTGTTCTATTGTTATATCGTTTACAAAATCAATATCGTTAGTAATGGCTTGTTGACCTGCCCCTGTTAAAACGTCAACTGAGCTAAGATAGGTTTGTAAATCTTCATCAGACAATTGATTAATTTCAGATGCAAAATCTATTTTACCATACTTATTATCTTCAAAAGCCATGGTAGAATTGTTTGTATACAAAAATGCACCCATAACCAATACACCTACTACAACGGCGGCTGTGGCGTAACGTATCCAATTAAAGCGAGGCTGCATTTTTATAATGGGAGCACGCTCTAAAGGAGGTATTACCATGTTAAATTGCTCAAAATAGGCTGTTGGCAAAAACTGAACAGGTGTTCGATCAATCGTTTTGAGCAAGGGCGCAATGGATGCTAACTCATCATCTATATTTTCTTTATTATCCATATACTAACTTTGACTTTTACAATACACGTTGGTTTAATTATTTTTAATAAATTCTTCAATTTTTTTTGCTGCATGATGATAACTAGCTTTTAAAGCACCTGCACTGGTATCTAAAATCTTACTCATTTCATCATAGGTCATTTCATCAAAATACCTTAGCCCAAAAACCAATCGTTGTTTCTCTGGCAATTGTTGAATAGCTAATTGTAGTTTCCATTCTAGTTTATTTGCATCAAAATTGGTATCTGCTTTTATTTGATTACTCAATACTTCGGCTACTTCATCTAATGGTACAGCAGATTTTCTTTTTTGCTGATCTATAAAACTGAGGCTTTCATTGGTAGCAATACGATACAACCAAGTATACAATTGGCTATTTTCTTTAAAAGAGGCTAGCCCATTCCAAATTTTTATAAATGTATTTTGTAATACATCATTGGCATCATCATGACTTAATACAATCCTTCGAATATGCCAATACAATTTTTCTTGATATTTTTTTACCAATACAGTATAGGCATTATTTTTTGTGGCAGATTGATTAAACTGGGTAATGATCTCCTTATCCTCCATATACAGGCACTGCTTTTGTATTGCTTAGATAAATGTAAGTGCGGAAGGTTTAATCTTCCATAATATTTATAAATAAGTGGTATCAAGCATAAACGAACAGTTGTTAGGGGCGAAATTCTTAAATTGTTTTTTTTATAGTATATGCCTTCATCTACCTATATACAGCATTTTAAATGGAATGTGACTGACAAGTACACCATTTACAATAGTTTATTTGCTGCACTTCCATTTTCAGGAATTGCCAATGTGGGTGCCTTATTGCCTATTTTATTACAATCTTGCATAGACGGATATCAACAAGGGAAAAATCCCATGCAAATTGTAGATGAATTTTTTAAACAACATACAACGGCTGTTACCACGAACGATAAAGTTGAGCGATTATTTAAATTTGTACAATATATTGAACGTCAGGTGGTATTGTTTGATGCCATTGAAGATGCGGCTTTTGACTCGGTGCACAATATACATGGAGTAGGTAGCTTAAAGGCATTGTATACGGAAGCTCATTTTGCTGGAAAAATCCCTGCCTTAAAAGAAAAATTACAAAATTTTAAGGTACGTGTTGTTTTAACAGCACACCCAACCCAGTTTTATCCAGGGAGTGTTTTAGGCATTATTCACGACTTGGGAGAAGCTATTGCAAAAAATGATTTTCAAACCATTAATGTATATATCCAGCAGCTAGGCATTACCCCGTTCTTTAATAAAAAACAGCCCACTCCACTAGATGAGGCCATCAATTTAATGTGGTACTTGGAAAATATCCTTTACCACTCCATTGGCAATATTTATAATTTTATTCAGCGAGATATTTTTGATGGAGAGTATACCAATGATAACCCATTTATTGAACTTGGGTTTTGGCCAGGTGGAGATAGAGATGGCAACCCATTTGTAAATGCAGCTACCACCTTAAAAGTGGCCGAATCTCTTAGAAGTGCTATTATTGTATGTTATTACAGAGATATTCGCAAACTCAAACGTAGACTAACTTTTGCAGGAGTAGATGTATTGGTAAATGAATTAGAAGAACAGCTTTATGAAAATGTATTTAGACCTAACGAAAGCAGGCGAATACATAAAACTGAACTATTGCAAAAATTGGTTGCTATTAAAGAATTACTTCAATTGCACCATCATGGTTTATACATAAGTAGAGTAGATAGCCTCATCAATAAGGTGAAAATATTTGGTACTTGGTTTGCCTCTTTAGATATTCGGCAGGACAGTAGAATTCATGCTAAAGTAATAGAAGACATCCATCAAACCCTATTACAAAAACAGGGAGAAGGTATTTTACCCAACAATTATGCATCCCTTTCCGAATTAGAAAAAATAGAAGCACTTTGTGCCATTAATTGCGTAATTGAGCATACCGATACATCGGCAGAAATAGCAAAAGATACCATTGAAAGTATTTTTGCCATTCATGCAATTCAACAAATAAATGGAGAAGCTGGATGCCACCGTTATGTGATTAGTAACTGCCAAACCGCATTGAATGTAATAGAAGTATTTATACTATTTAAACTTTGCGGATGGAATACCAATCCATTAACTATAGACATTGTTCCACTATTCGAAACCATTGATGATTTAAAAGACGCAGATGCCATAATGCATTTTTTATACAGTTTCCCTATGTATAAAAATCATTTAGCCCAGAGAAATCATCATCAAACCATCATGCTGGGTTTTAGTGACGGAACCAAGGATGGCGGGTATTTACAAGCCAATTGGAGTATTTACAAGGCAAAAGAACAGCTTACCAGCATTTCAAGAGAACATGGCATCAAGGTTAAATTTTTTGATGGCAGAGGAGGTCCGCCATCCAGAGGTGGTGGAAAAACAAACCGATTTTATGCTTCGTTGGGAAATAAAATAGAAAATGAAGAAATTCAACTAACCATACAAGGGCAAACGATTACTTCTAATTTTGGTACCATTCAATCTTCGCAGTACAATTTAGAGCAATTGCTTAGTGCGGGAGTAAGTAATACTGTATTTGCAGAAAACAGTGCAGTCATTTCATCAGAAGAAATTAATTTGTTAGAAGAGCTAGGCAGTATTAGTTACCATGTATATCAGTCATTTAAAGAGCATCCTCAGTTTCTTTCCTACATGCAACAGTTTAGTCCATTAAATTATTATAGTAAAAGTAATATTGGCAGTAGACCTGGCAAAAGAGGAAATTCCCAACAATTAATATTCGAAGACCTTAGAGCAATACCCTTTGTAGGAAGCTGGAGCCAACTTAAACAGAATGTTCCTGGTTATTTTGGTGTGGGATCTGCCCTACAAAAAATGAAAGAAATGGGTAAATGGGAACAAGTACAATCTTTATTTAATAATGTACTTTTTTTTAGAACATTAATAGACAATAGTATGATGAGTATGCTTAAGTCTTTCTTTCCACTCACTGCTTATATTCAAGAGGATCCAATTTATGGACCTGTATGGCAACTAATAAAAAAAGAGTTTGATTTAACAGAACAATTGGTTTTGGAATTATCGGGGTCTAAAAAACTTATGCAAGAAGATCAAACAGGAAGAGCTTCTATTTTAATGCGAGATAAAATTGTATTGCCTTTACTTACTATTCAACAATATGCATTAGATCAATTGCACAACAAGCGTTTATCTACCAACGAAAAATTAGTTTACGAAAAACTGGTAACCAGAAGTATGTTTGGAATAATTAATGCAGCTAGGAATTCAGCTTAGCCTGATCTTTCCATTTCCATAAATGCATACAAGCATAGGTTCTATACGGGCTCCATTTAGCAGATAATTGAAGCATATTTTCTTTTAGCTCTTTTTTATTTAAAGGTTTTAACTTATACAACTTTATCATAGCCTGTTGAATTCCTAAGTCGTCTACAGCAAATACATCTTCACGGCCTAAACTAAACATCAGCAACATTTCTACAGTCCATTTTCCAACTCCTTTTATTGTTACCAAATGCTGTATTATTTCTTCATTATTCATTTTCGCAAGTACTTTATCGGAAATGGATTGTTCTATACAAAATTCTGCCACATTTTTCACATAGCTCACTTTGGCATTACTCATACCAATAGCACGCAAGCTTTCATTAGAAGTTTGCAATACTTGCAAAGGTGTTGGATCACTTTCACCATATAGTGATAAAAATCGTTTGTATATAACGGCTGCCACTTTTGTACTTAATTGTTGACTCATTATACTGGCAATTAACCGTAGGGGAATATTTTTTTGTTTTTTTAGAGAAGGGACCTCTTCCTGAATAATTGTTGCTAACTTTTTATCTTTCAACAAATGCTTTATATATTCCATATCTCTAAGTTAACTAAATTGCGAAGGATAGTACCCGATCAATGTGCATTTATGCATAGAAATACTTTGATACTTATTCATGGCAACAATTTAACTAAGTTAAACTGTTGCGTAAAAAACTTGATGCTAAACATTCAATATTTGATCTTAGAATTCATAAAATAAACCCATGCGTAACATATTCATTTTACTATTTTTAATCATTGGCCATCATTCATTTGCTCAAGAAAATCCAGCACTTATTATTCAAAAAATATTAGCCAATCAAACGGCTATGTGGAATAAGGGAAACTTAGATGAATTTATGAAAGGATATTGGCAAAATGATAGCCTATTATTTGTAGGGAAAAATGGCCCTACCTATGGCTATAATAAAACTTTACATAATTATAGAAAATCATATCCCGACACAGCTACAATGGGAAAACTGGCATTCACTATTTTACAACTGAAACCACTAGCAAATAATATCTGGTTTGTGTTGGGTAAATGGGAACTAACCAGATCGGTTGGCAATGTTAGTGGTCATTACACCCTTTTATTTAAAAAAATAAATAAGGAATGGGTGATAATCGTAGACCATAGCAGTTAATTAGCCTAACTTGTAATGATTTTGTTATTTACCTACTTATAAATCAATAAATTTATTTTATGATACTCATCATACTAGGAATCATCCTCTTAATTGTTTCATTTTCGCTCAATAAGCAAAGAGAAGAATTTCAAAAAATTGCCAAAGGTGTTAGGGTTGCCGGATTGGCTATTGTAGTACTGGGCTTTTTTACTTCTTGCATAAAGCAAATAGACCCTGGCCAAATTGGCATTCAATCTTTATTTGGAAAAATATCAGACGATATTTTATACAGTGGATTAAATGTAATTAATCCGTTGGTTGAAGTAAAAACCATTGATATTAAAACCCAAAACTATACCATGAGTGGGGTGCACGACGAAGGTGATAAAGAAGGAGATGACGCCATTAGAGTATTAACTGCAGATGGTTTGGAAGTAGTAATAGACTTAACGGTTTTGTATAGAGTAACCAGTAGTTATGCGCCTAGACTAGTTAAAGAAACAGGCTTAGATTTTAAGGATAAAATAGTAAGACCGCTTACCAGAACAAAAATAAGGGACAATGCCGTTTACTATACTGCCATTGACCTATACTCTACTAAGAGAGACTTATTTCAAAGTAGAATCTTTAAAAGTATAGATGATGATTTTAAAAAACGTGGACTTGTTTTAGAGCAATTATTGGTAAGAAATATAACGCTTCCTGCTAATGTAAAGGGTTCTATTGAAGACAAAATAAAGGCCGAACAAGATGCCCAAAAAATGGAATTTGTGCTTCAAAAAGAAAAACAAGAAGCGGAACGTAAAAGAGTAGAAGCCCAAGGTATTGCCGATTACCAAAAAATTATTAGTGCCGGGTTAGGTGATAAACAATTACAATACGAGCAAATTCAGGTAATGAAGGCCTTGGTAACCTCACCTAATTCAAAAGTAATTGTATTGGGTAAAGGAAACACTCCTGTAATTTTAGATACGAAAGATGGAAAGAATTAGGGCTCATCAAAATCAATTGGCTTACTCCAGGTACGAAGCACCCACCTTAATAGTATCACAAAACTGAGCAATAACCAACAATAAAAAATCATATTGCCAACATGAATATGATCTTGAATAAACGCATACCCAAACATGATTCCAGCAGTAGAATTAATGGCTAACCAAAATAATACTAGAAAAATAGTATTTAAAATACGGGTAAGAAATGCTCTAACACCAGGTTCCAAGTAATTAATTTTAAAGTATTACAATAAAAAGTTCAAATTGTTTTAGACCTAATCAAAACTTTGATTACTGGCAGCAGCCAATTTAAGAATACGATCAAACTGAGCAGGGGTAAGGTCATTATAGAAATAATAAATAGGATCCACAGCCACACCATATCTATGCACTTCATAATGGCAATGAGGCCCTGTGCTTTTTCCAGTACTGCCAACATACCCAATCACTTCACCCCTTTTTACTTTTTCACCTACCCTTGCTTTCACTCTATACATATGTGAATAAGTAGTTTCATATCCAAATCCATGATTAATGATCACCCTATTTCCATATCCCCCAGTATTAAAGCCTGCATCGCGTATAATTCCATCTGCTGCAGCATAAATAGGGGTTCCTGAAGGAGCCGTAAAATCTAATCCTGCATGTAACCTTCTGTCTTTGTAAATAGGATCAATACGATATCCAAAACCCGAAGCAATTCTATTTAAGTTTTTATTACTCACGGGCTGAATAGAAGGGATGGCTGCTAATAATTTTTCTTTATTCTTTACCATATCTTCAATAGCCTTAAAAGATTTATATTGGTAAGCAATTCTTAAGGAGAGATTATTCAATTGGCTAGCCATACTGTTTACCAATTCTTGTTCTCCCATACTCTGTACCAGTTTTACTTCCTTTTTGGCTTCAATATCTTTTACACGTGCACTATCAGGTATAGGTTCCGACTGAAAAATAGATCTATAAACGTTATTGTCTCTATTGGCAATTTCATCCATTTTTAGCTCTAGTTGTTTTATCCTTTCTTGCAGTACACTGTAATTTTGCTTGAGGTCGTCATTTTGCTGACGCATATATTTTTCCTTGGGAGAATCTATATATCTAAACGTAATAGCAAAAATGAGAATGCCCGTTACAATAGAGGCTGCGATATAGCCAATAACCTGCAATAACCGCACCCGAAATGGGGTGGTTAGCTTCTCATATCGAAGCGTATGGGTATTAAAGAAGTATTTTACCTTTTTCATTGCCGATAGTTCGTGGGGCAAAGTCACCTAAATCCTTACCTTTGCAATCCTTTGAAATAGCAACAAATATAGTTTCTACGCCCTTAACACGGGCATAAAAAGTGATACATGATGACGAGTGCCGAAATTCGCCAGCAATTTTTAGATTTTTTTGCTTCAAAAAAGCACCAAATCGTTCCTTCCGCACCAATTGTGGTAAAAAACGATCCTACCCTGCTATTTACCAATGCAGGCATGAATCAGTTTAAAGATTTTTTTCTGGGGAACCGAAAGCCCGAATTTACCCGAGTGGCAGATTCCCAAAAATGTCTTAGAGTAAGTGGCAAACACAATGATTTAGAGGAAGTGGGTGTGGATACTTACCACCATACCATGTTTGAAATGTTGGGTAATTGGAGTTTTGGGGATTATTTTAAAGCCGAAGCCATTGCATGGAGTTGGGAATTACTCACTGAAGTGTACAAAATAGACAAGGATCGAATTTATGTAACCATATTTGAAGGGGATGTGAAAGAGCAACTAGATAAAGATGAAACGGCTTTTGAAGAATGGAAAAAATGGATTGCCCCTGAAAGAATTTTATTGGGAAATAAAAAAGATAATTTTTGGGAAATGGGAGATACAGGTCCCTGTGGCCCCTGTTCTGAAATTCATGTAGACTGCAGGCCAGATGCAGAACGCGCATTAGTAGATGGTAGTAACTTAATTAATAAAGACCATCCACAGGTAATTGAAATTTGGAATAATGTATTCATGCAATTCAACAGGTTAAAAGATGGCTCATTAGCATCATTGCCCGCAAAACATGTAGATACTGGAATGGGTTTTGAGCGATTGGTAAGGGTAATACAAGGCAAGACCAGTAATTATGATACAGATGTTTTTAGTAATACCATTGAGGCCATTACTAAAATCACCAATAAGAAATACGATTATGGGGATAGTAAACAAGCTATTGCCTGTAGAGTAATTGCCGATCATATCAGAGCTATTGCATTTGCCATTGCAGATGGGCAATTACCCGCCAATACAGGAGCAGGATATGTAATTAGAAGAATTTTAAGAAGAGCCGTACGATATTATTATTCGCATTTAAATTATAAGCAACCCTTATTATTTCAATTAATGCCAGTTTTGGCCAAACAGTTTGAACATGTTTTTCCCGAACTAAATATGCAGCTAGCTTTTGTTACGAAAGTAGTTCGTGAAGAAGAAGATGCTTTTTTGAGAACCCTAGATAAGGGTTTAAAACGTATAGACGATATCATTAAAAATGTAAGTAACAAAATAGTAGAAGGTAAAGCTGCCTTTGAATTATTTGATACATTCGGCTTCCCAATAGACCTTACTCGCTTAATTGCATCAGAAAATAATTTTAGTATAGATGAAGCGGGCTTTGAGGCAGAAATGCAACAACAAAAAAACAGAAGCCGAGCTGCTGCAGTTTTGGATACAGAAGATTGGATTCTTGTTAAGGAAGATGCTGGTAAAGGATTTGTAGGTTATAACGATATACTGGTAGAAACCACGGTAAACAAATACAGAAAAATTAGTTCCAAGGGTAAGATACAGTACCAATTGGTACTTAACACCACCCCTTTTTATGCCGAAAGTGGAGGGCAGGTAGGTGATACAGGATGGTTAGATTTTGAAGATACCAGCATTGAAGTAGTAGACACCAAAAAAGAAAATGATTTAATAATTCATTTTATAAACCAATTACCTGTAAAAATTGAAAGCCCTTTAACCGCAAGAATAAATGTAGAGCAACGATTGTATACCAGTTATAATCATACTGCAACCCATTTATTACATGCAGCTTTAAGAAAGGTATTGGGAACACATGTAGCACAAAAAGGATCTTTGGTTAATAAAGAAAATTTACGATTCGACTTTTCTCATTTTGCTAGAGTTACAGAAACAGAAATAAGGGAAGTAGAAAAAATAGTAAATGAAAAAATCAGAGAAAACATTCCAGTAGTAATAACGGAGATGCCCAAAGAAGAAGCCATGAAATTGGGTGCCATGGCTTTGTTTGGAGAGAAATATGGTAATATTGTTAGAGTAGTAGTGATAGATCCTACCTATTCTACTGAACTCTGTGGAGGTACCCATGTAATGCATACGGGAATGATTGGCTTATTAAAGATCACAACAGAATCTGCTGTAGCCGCTGGTGTTAGAAGAATAGAAGCAATTACAGGAAGCAGTGCCTACAATTTTTTATACGATCAGTTTAGTGGATTAAAGGAAGTATCTCTATTATTAAAAACACAGGAACCAGTTAAAGCTATAGAAAAAATAATTCAGGAAAAGCAAGAGCTGGAGAAAAAATTAGAAGCATTTGAATCAAAGCATTTAATGGTTATTAAAGAAAATTTATTAAATGAAAAAACAAATTTTCTATTACCCTCAGGTAAAACTGCTTTTTTTATAGGTAAGCAAGTAGAAGTGAGTAATGCTGACCAGTTAAAAAAACTATGCTTTGATCTAAAAAACTTACTAGGAGAGAATTATCTGGTTGTCTTATGTGCCAATATTGGTGGGAAAGCGGCCGTAAGTATTTTATTATCGGAAAGTGTGGTAGAAGAAAAAGGAATGGAAGCTCCTAAAATAATTAAAGAAAAAGTTTCGCCAATAATTAAAGGAGGTGGGGGTGGACAAAAAACACTAGCAACAGCAGGTGGACAAGACAGTTCAAACTTAATGGCCGTAATTGATACCATTCGCAATTTAATTAGCTAAATTGTTAATGGCAATTACCATAAGATTAGTACATGAATAATAAATATGAAGCCGTAATTGGGTTAGAAGTACATGCGCAATTAAATACTAAAACCAAACTATTTTGTGGTGATAGTACTTTATTTGGGGCGGCACCTAATACACATATCAGCCCAATTACACTTGGATATCCGGGTACTTTACCCAAAACCAATCAACAAGCAATTGAATATGCTGTTAAAATGGGACTAGCCTGCAATTGTGAAATAGAGCTCACAAATTATTTTGCCCGAAAAAATTATTTCTATCCCGATTTGCCCAAAGGATACCAAATATCACAACATACCACTCCTATTTGTAAGGGGGGAAAAGTAAAAATCAAAACAGGCGATACAGAACGATACGTTCATTTAAATAGAATTCACTTAGAAGAAGATGCTGGAAAAAGTATTCATGATATTGATGAAAATTATACTTGTATAGATTTAAATCGTGCTGGTACTCCATTGATAGAAATTGTAACTGAACCCGATTTATTTTCTGCAGAAGAAGCATGGCAATATGTTACAGAAATTCGCAAACTAGTAAGGTGGTTGAATATTTGCGATGGCAATATGGAAGAAGGCAGTTTACGCTGTGATGCCAATGTTTCTGTAAGGTTAAAAGGAGAAAAAAAATTAGGCACAAAAGTTGAGGTTAAAAACCTCAACTCTATACGAAATATTAAGAAAGCCATTGAATTCGAAATTACCCGCATGATTGAAGAACTAGAAGCAGGTAATACAATCAAACAGCAAACGCGCAGTTTTAATGCTGGCAATGATACTACGTTTGCAATACGTGACAAAGAAGAAGCCAATGATTATCGTTATTTTCCCGATCCAGATTTACCCGCATTTGTATTAACAAAAGAATACATCAATACCATTGCAGATACCCAGCCATTACTACCTGCCCAACGTATTGCCAAATACCAACAAGAATACGGATTAAGTAATTATGATGCAGCTCAGTTATGTGATGATAAACTAACTGCTGATTATTTTGAACAAGTCATTGCCCATACTCAATCATATAAAAACGTAGCCAATTGGATCATTGGCCCAATAAGGCAATACCTACATGAAGAGGAAATTGGTTTTCACAATATGCCATTATCACCCAATAGATTAGCTGAATTAATTCATTTGGTAGAAACAGGCCAAGTAAATTTTTCTGTAGCTGCTTCAAAAATATTACCTGTATTATTCAAAGAATCTACGCAACCATTACAGGTAGCTGCATCCTTACAATTACTTCAAGTTAGTGATACCAATGAATTAGAAAAATGGATTGAGGATGCTTTAGCCGCTATGCCCGATAAAGTAGCAGAATACAAGAAAGGGAAGAAAGGACTTATTGGATTATTCGTGGGAGAAGTAAAGAAAACAAGTAAAGGAAAAGCAGATCCAAAATTGGTTACCCAAATACTACAAGAAAAACTACATTAATGAACTTATTTATGAAAAAAATTACCTTATTTGTATTGAGTGCTGTATTATTTATGGTAGCATGCAAGCAAAAAAAATATGGCGGTTTTACTATTTCTGGAACCATCAAAAATGCAACGAATACTAAAATATTTTTACAGGAATTACCATTTGGAGAAGATCAACCCATTGTGTTAGACTCAGCTACATTAGAAAAAACAGGAAGCTTTTCTTTAAAAGGAGTTGCAAAAGAAGAAGGTTTGTACCAATTGGTTTTAGAGAATGGTCCAGACGTTTTGGTAGTGAACGACAATGAATTTATTCAGGTTGCATTAGACCTAAATCATTATAGAGATTATACAATTACAGGATCACCCGCTTCGGAAAGCTTGCATCATTTATTCGAAAACTATCGTAAGCAAGATTCATTGCTTTATGCAACATTTCAGCAAATAGACACTTTACAGAAACAAGTAGGAAATGATAGTTTGTTATCCATTGCTAAAATAAAAAGAGATACCCAAATTAAAGAAATGAATGAAGTTGTAAGAAATTTCATAAAAGAAAGTAAAAGCCCAGCAAGCCGCTATTATGCATTGGGAATGGCTTCTAGAACAATAGAGCCCAACGAATTAAAATTACTGGTAAATGAATCAGCCAACGCATTTAAAGAGCATTCGGGCTTATTAAAATTAAAAGAATTGGTAAATACTACTCAACCCGTAAGTCAATCAGCTCCACAACCCTATGCACTTTTAAATAAACAAGCACCTGAAATTACCTTGATGGATGCAAAAAATATACCTTTTTCATTGAGCAGTTTAAAAGGTAAATATGTGTTAGTAGATTTCTGGGCAAGTTGGTGTGCTCCTTGTAGAGGTGAAAATCCCAATGTAGTAATGGCTTATGAGCAATTTAAAAATAAAAATTTTACCATTTTAGGCGTTTCCATGGATGACAATAAAGAAGCATGGTTAGAAGCAGTAAAAAAAGACAAACTCAGTTGGAAGCATGTAAGCATCTTAGCCGATTGGAATAGTCATCCTATTACACAAACCTATCAATTTAGTGCCATCCCATTTAATGTATTAGTAGACCCACAAGGAATAGTAATTGCCAGCAATTTAAGAGGCGAAGAATTACAACAAAAATTAGCTTCCCTTTTAAAATAAAATAGGGAATTATAAAAAAGAAAATATTTTTAAAACTGCGGCTTTTTTTATTATAAAAATGGCCTCACCTAAAAGGTCAGCTTATTATAGTATACTCAGTGTGAACTTAGTTCACGAATAGTTTTTCTGTAAACCAACCTAATATAGGTTTACAGAAGGGTATTCATAAAATTGAATAATTTTATAAGATCGTTTTCTTTTTTAAAGGATATTTTATGCTCTTTAATGAAGAGACTTATTTTTTCTTCATTAGAAGGCAGTAATTTAATAATAGACTCCTTATCGGCTATAAGATTATATACTACGTTATTTATTTCAATATAGTATTTAGCGCTGTTGGTAAAAGTTTGTACAATGCCTGCATTAATCTCACTCATTTCTGCAAGCTTTTTAACAGGCATCTTTAATAAATTAATATTCCCCTCTACAAGTACCTGCAAATAGGCATCCGAATTAAAATCTATTGAAGGCTTGGCCTTACGAAACAATAAAACTTGATTCCCGTTGTTTAAAGAAAAAGAATAAATATGTTCATTTAATTCATAGGGTTCATCCTCCTTGTTGATGAGTAATGTATTATCATACACATTAAACTTCATCTCAATACCTTCGTATTTTCCTTTAGCCGTTTCTGCAGTTCCAAGCAACCATTTATCTACAAAAAAAGGGGTGCCTCGCATAGCAGCATACTTTTCTATATTAAATCTTTTGGCACTTAAAGGATCCTGCAAATACAATCCATTTTGTGCGTAAGACCCAATACTATACATTAAAAATACCATTACTGTTAACACTCGTATCATAGTAGGAATTTATTTAAAATTACATCATTACATAAAAAAGGGGATGTTAAAAAACATCCCCTTTTTTAAAAATTTATAAATACTATTAATACCCTGTATTTTGTTGAGGCTTAATATTTGGATTTGCATCAATTTCTACTTGAGGAATTGGTTGAATTCTTCTAAACACAGTATAAGGAATTGTTCTTGAAGAAGCAGGATAGTTGGTACTTCTAACGATATCACGTTTTAAACGTTGCATATCAAAAAAGCGATCCCCTTCAAAAGCCAATTCTTTTCTTCTTTC
>JAVHPL010000093.1:0-15873 GCA_036170555.1 Sediminibacterium sp.
CGATCATAATGTTCCTACCTTAAATCAACACTTGCCCATAAAAGATGAGCTTTCTAGAATGCAAGTAGAACAGTTAATAAATAACTGCCAAAAGCATGGTGTAGAATTATATGGATTAGGACATCCATATCAAGGAATTGTGCATGTGATTGGGCCAGAATTGGGTATTACACAACCCGGCACTACCATTGTATGTGGAGATAGTCATACCTCTACACATGGGGCCTTTGGTGCTATTGCATTTGGTATTGGTACTAGTGAGGTTGAAATGGTTTTTGCCTCTCAATGTGTATTGCAAACCAAGCCCAAAACCATGCGCATCAATATCAATGGTCAATTAGAAAAAGGAGTGGTATCTAAAGATATTATTCTGTATATCATTGCAAAAATTTCTGCAAGTGGGGCCACTGGTTATTTTGTAGAATATGCCGGTAGCACTATCAAGGCTTTGTCTATGGAAGCCAGAATGACCATTTGTAATATGAGTATCGAAATGGGGGCAAGGGGGGGAATGATTGCACCAGATGAAACTACTTTTGATTATATTAGGGGAAGGGCATTTGCTCCTAAAACGGCCGTATGGGAAGATCATAAAAATGCTTGGAAAAAATTATACTCCGATGCAGATGCTAAATTTGATGCAGAAATAAATATTAATGCGGCTGATATACAGCCCATGATTACCTATGGAACCAATCCTGGTTTGGGTATTGCCATTAATGGTACCATTCCTGAAGTAGAAAATATAGCTAACGAAGGAGAGCGAAAAAATATTCAAAAAGCTTTGCAATATATGGGGCTTACCAGTGGGGCTTCTTTAATAGGAATGCCCGTTCAACATGTGTTTATAGGTAGTTGTACTAATTCAAGAATAGAAGATTTACGTGAAGTGGCTGCATTGGTAAAAGGCAAAAAGAAACATCCTCAAATTAAAGTAATGATTGTGCCTGGTTCTCAACAAGTAGCCAAGCAAGTACATGCAGAAGGATTGGATCATATTTTTGCTGATGCTGGTTTTCAAATAAGACAAGCTGGTTGCAGTGCTTGTTTGGGAATGAATGAAGATAAAATTCCTGCTGGAGAATATTGTATTAGTACCAGTAATAGAAATTTTGAAGGACGTCAAGGGGCAGGGGCTAGAACATTATTGGCTAGTCCGCTTACGGCTGCTGCTGCAGCTATTACTGGTGTGGTTACCGATGTGAGAGAACTGTTATCATAAACTAGGCAATATTGCCAGTCATTTTAATGCTATTAAAAAAGTAAATGTGAAAGCCTTACAAAAAATACAAAGCCAATTTGTTCCATTGCCCATGGAAAATATTGATACCGATCAAATTATTCCTGCACGCTTTTTAAAAGCTACTACTCGAGATGGTTTTGGGAAAAATCTTTTTAGAGACTGGCGTTATGAGAACAATGATGAATCAAGTCCTAAGGCTAATTTTCCATTGAATCAAAAGCAATACAGTGGTGAAATTTTGGTTGCAGGAAAAAACTTTGGTTGTGGTTCTTCCCGGGAGCATGCTGCTTGGTCTTTATTAGATTATGGTTTTAATGCAGTAGTATCTAGTTTTTTTGCCGATATATTCAAGAACAACGCATTGAATAATGGGGTATTACCTGTTACGGTTACGGAAAATTTTTTACAAAAAATATTTAATCAAGGTAATACAGCTACATTAAGTATTGATGTGGCTGCTCAAACGATTACCATTGATGCAACGGGCGAACAGGAAAGTTTTGAACTAAACCCGTATAAGAAAACTTGTTTATTAAATGGGTACGATGATATTGATTTTTTATTAAGTAAGCGAGATGCTATTACACAATTTGAAAAGAATTTAAAATAGAACTATCCGAAAGAGAACCTTTTATTATGGAAAAGAAAATTGCCGTTATTAATGGAGATGGAATTGGCCCAGAAGTTACCGCACAAGCTATTAAAGCATTGAATGCAATAGCCGAAGAATTTGGTCATCACTTTAAATATGTGCATGCCTTAATGGGTGCTGATGCAATAGACAAAACAGGAAATCCTTTGCCAGATGAAACTGTAGCTATTTGCAAACAAAGCGATGCTATTTTATTTGGGGCAATAGGGCATCCTAAATACGACAATGATCCATCTGCAAAAGTTCGTCCAGAGCAAGGCTTATTAAAATTGAGAAAAGAATTACAACTGTTTGCTAATATTCGCCCTATTACAACCTATCATTCACTACATCATTTATCTCCCTTAAAAACAAAACAGTTAGCGAAGGTAAATTTTATCATATTTCGCGAATTAACGGGTGGAATTTATTTTGGAAAACGCAGCTTAAGCGAAGATCAAACCTATGCTACAGATGAGTGCGCCTACAGTAAGGAAGAAATTGAACGAGTGGCTATTATGGCATTTCAATATGCACAAAGCAGAAAGAAGAAATTAACCTTAGTTGATAAAGCCAATGTATTAGAAACTTCTCGTTTATGGCGTAAAGTAGTGCAAGCTTTATGTGTACAATTTCCAGATGTTGCTGTAGATTATATGTATGTTGATAATGCAGCCATGCAAATTATTTTAAATCCTGCACAGTTTGATGTAGTACTTACCGAAAATTTATTTGGAGATATTATTAGTGATGAAGCTAGTGTATTAAGTGGTTCAATGGGTTTAATGCCTTCTGCTTCAATAGGAAACGGAAGTGCTTTATTTGAGCCCATTCATGGATCCTATCCGCAAGCAGCAGGGAAAGATATTGCCAATCCATTAGGATCTATATTATCAGCAGCTATGATGCTAGATCATTTTGGTTTAGGCCAAGAAGCCAATGCTATTCGAGAAGCTGTTGATTGGACGCTTACCCATAGTTTTGTTTCAAAAGATATTGATCCTATTAATAACTATGGCACCAATGCCATTGGAGATTTAATTGCAGATTATATAAAAAGAAATGCCAAAAGTGCTGCCGCTAACAATGCAGAACTTAATGCATCCACTATAATTTAATTGTTATGAATTATTATAATAATGATACCATTATTTTCCATAATGGCGCATTTGTTAAAGCTGCTGATACCAAGGTAGATCTATATGGGCAATCGCTCCATTATGGCTATTCGGTATTTGAAGGAATTCGGTCTTATAAAACAACAGCAGGGGATACCAAAATTTTTAAACCATTTGAACATTTCGATCGCTTAAAAGCTTCGGCGGAAGCCATTAATCTGCCTTATCATTACGATTCTGCAACATTAATAGATGCAACTTATGAAGTGCTCAAACGCAACAATCAACAAGATGCTTATATACGTCCTGTTGTGTATGCACCTGCCAATATGAGTTTTGCTCCCAATACCGAATCTTTTATAGTTATTGAAACATGGGAAATGGCCCCTTTTTTGGGAGATAAATTATTAAGAGTGTTAACCTCCTCTTTTCAACGCCCCAATGCAAAAGCATTTAAGATTCATGCAAAAGCAGCGGGCCATTATGTAAATTCTATCATGGCCAGCCAAGAAGCAAAACAAAAAGGGTTTGATGAGGCGTTGTTATTAGATATGTACGATCATATTGCAGAAGGCCCTGGTGCTAATATGTTTTTTGAAAAAGACGGCGAATTACATACACCTCAATTGGGTAATATTTTACCGGGTATTACACGTGCTACGGTTTTTGAAATTTGTAGCCAATTCAATATCCCTGTTACAGAAGGTACGTATACTATTGATCAATTAAAAAATGCAGATAGTGCTTTTTTCTGTGGCACTGCTGCCGAAGTGATTGGTTGGGAATCTATTGATGATACTATTTTTCCTAAGGCATGGAAAAATACCTTGGGTGCAAAAGTACAACAGGCTTATACTAATTTAATTCACGAAAAAAATGCGTTCAGTAAATAATATGGAATTAAATCAATACAGTAAAACAATTACATTAGATCCTACTCAACCTGCTGCTCAAGCTATGTTTTATGGCATTGGCCTTACGGATGCTGATTTACAAAAAGCACAGGTTGGTATTGTAAGTATGGGCTATGATGGCAATACTTGTAATATGCACTTGAATGATTTAGCTAAATTGGTTAAAACAGGTGTTTGGGAAAATAATTTAGTGGGTTTAATTTTTAATACCATTGGGGTTAGTGATGGTATGAGTAACGGCACCGATGGAATGCGTTATTCCTTAATTAGCCGAGATATTATTGCTGATTCTATTGAAGCAGTTTGTGGGGCACAATATTATGATTCAATTATTGCTATACCGGGATGTGATAAAAATATGCCTGGTTCTATTATTGCAATGGGCCGATTGAATCGTCCATCAATCATGGTATATGGAGGTACTATTGCTCCTGGACATTACAAAGGACAAGATTTAAATATTGTATCGGCATTTGAAGCATTGGGTCAAAAATTGGCTGGGCAATTAAGTGAAAATGATTTTAAAGGAATTATTCAGCATTCATGCCCTGGGGCTGGTGCTTGCGGTGGAATGTATACAGCCAATACAATGGCTTCTGCTATTGAAGCTTTGGGAATGAGCTTGCCATATTCATCATCTAATCCTGCATTGAGCCAAGAAAAACACGATGAGTGTTTGGCTGCAGGGAAAGCCATTAAATTATTAATGGAAAAAAATATTTTACCTAGTCATATTATGACGCGTAAAGCTTTTGAAAATGCCATAACCATGATTATGGTGATGGGAGGTAGTACCAATGCAGTGCTGCATTTAATTGCCATGGCCAAAAGTGTAGGTGTGCCTTTAAATCAAGATGATTTTCAAATAATTAGTGATAAAATACCTGTGTTGGCCGATTTTAAACCAAGTGGAAAATACCTCATGCAAGATTTGCATCAATATGGAGGTGTTCCTGCTGTAATGAAATACTTATTAAAGAAAGGATTATTACATGGTGATTGTTTAACTGTTTCAGGAAAAACGGTGGCTGAAAATGTGGCTACTGCACCAGATTTAGATTTTGATCAACAAAAAATTATTCTTCCTACCGAAGCGCCCATTAAGTCTACTGGTCACTTGCAAATTTTATATGGCAATTTGGCTACAGGTGGTAGTGTTGCTAAAATAAGTGGTAAAGAAGGTGAATTGTTCGAAGGACCTGCAAGGGTTTTTAATGGAGAACAGCAACTGATAGCAGGTATTCATTCTGGAAAAATTAAAGCAGGTGATGTAGTTGTAATTAGAAATGTAGGTCCTAAAGGAGCACCCGGAATGCCTGAAATGCTCAAACCTACTTCGGCCATTATTGGGGCGGGTTTAGGTAAATCAGTTGCCTTAATAACCGATGGCCGTTTTAGTGGTGGTACACATGGTTTTGTAGTAGGTCATATAACTCCTGAAGCAATTGCTGGTGGGCTCATTGGCTTAGTAGAAGAAGATGATATAATTGAGATTAATGTTGCTACTAAAAAAATTACCCTAAAAGTTTCTGAGGATATCATTGCTGCAAGAAAAGCTGCCTACATACAGCCCGCACCAAAGGCCACAAAAGGATTATTATTTAAATACGCATTATCTGTTAAAGATGCTTCCGAAGGTTGTGTAACCGATGAAGCTTAATAAATATGAATGTATGAGTTCAGTTATAGAAACCAAAAAAGAAGCAGCAGTAGAACCTGTATTGAAAGGAACGGAAAGCATTGAGTTAAGCGGATCTCAAGCGGTGCTTGAAGCATTGATAGCCGAAGGGGTTGATACTATTTTTGGATATCCAGGTGGTGCCATTATGCCTATTTATGATGCACTATATGATTATAAAGAAAAATTAAATCATGTATTGGTTCGTCATGAGCAGGGTGGAATTCATGCTGGGCAAGGCTATGCGCGTAGTAGTGGAAAAGTAGGCGTGGTATTTGCAACAAGTGGCCCAGGTGCTACCAATTTGGTAACTGGGTTAGCCGATGCACAAATAGATAGTACCCCATTGGTTTGCATTACGGGGCAGGTATTTGCCCATTTATTAGGAACTGATGCCTTTCAAGAAACCGATGTAATTAATATTACTACGCCAGTTACTAAATGGAATTATCAGGTTACCGATGCCAATGAAATTCCGCATATACTTGCCAAAGCATTTTATATAGCCGGTACAGGAAGACCTGGCCCTGTGTTAATTGATATAACCAAGAATGCCCAATTTCAAAAAATAGACTATAAAGGCTATACAAAATGTAATCATATCAGAAGCTATCGCCCTAAACCCATTGTACGAAAATCCTATATAGAGGAAGCTGCAAATATGATTAATGCTGCTAAAAAACCATTTGTCATTTTTGGCCAAGGTGTAATACTGGGTAAGGCAGAAAAAGAATTTAAAACATTTATAGAAAAAGGAGGATTGCCTGCTGCTTGGACCATCCTAGGGTTAAGTGCTTTACCTACCAATCATCCGCAAAACGTAGGGATGTTGGGGATGCACGGGAATTATGGCCCAAATGTATTAACCAATGAATGTGATGTATTAATTGCAGTGGGAATGCGCTTTGATGATCGGGTAACTGGTAGATTAGATAAATATGCTAAGCAAGCTAAAATTATTCATTTAGATATTGATCCGGCAGAAATAGATAAAAATGTAAAAGCCGATGTGCCAGTATGGGGAGACTGTAAAGAAACATTACCCATGCTTACTAAATTAATTGAAGAAAAAAAGCATACCGCTTGGTTAGAAAAATTTTATGCATTTACAAAAGAAGAAATTGATGTAGTAATTCATGATGAATTACATCCTATATCCGAAGAATTGAGTATGGGTGAAGTCATTAACCTACTCAATGAAATCACACATGGAGATGCCATTATTGTAACTGATGTTGGTCAACACCAAATGGTGGCATGTAGATATGCCCAATTCAATGAATCTAAAAGTAATATTACTTCGGGTGGTTTGGGAACAATGGGGTTTGCTTTGCCAGCGGCCATTGGTGCCAAATTTGGGGCACAACATAGAACGGTAGTTGCTGTTATAGGAGATGGTGGTTTTCAAATGACATTACAGGAATTGGGCACCATTATGCAAACAGGCTTGAATGTGAAAATACTCATACTCAATAATCGCTTTTTGGGAATGGTTCGTCAATGGCAGGATATGTTTAATGACAAGCGTTATTCATTTGTAGATATTCAAAGCCCCAATTATGTACAATTGGCAAAAGCCTATGGTATTAGCGGACAAAGTGTTGATGATAGAGCAGTATTAAAAAATGCCATTAAAACTATGTTAGAACATGATGGTGCTTACTTATTAGAAGTAATGGTAAGTAAAGAAAACAATGTATTCCCCATGGTTCCACAGGGTTGTAGTGTATCTGAAATAAGATTAAAATAAACCAAGATGAAAGCAGAATTTACTATTACAGTATATACAGAGAATCAGGTAGGTTTATTAAACCGTATTGCCATTATTTTCTCTAGGCGAAAAATAAATATCGAAAGCCTCAATGTATCACCTTCGGAAGCTGAAGGAATACATCGCTTTACAATTGTGATACATGAAACGGAAGAATTAGTAAGAAAACTTTGTAGGCAAATTGAACGACAAGTAGAAGTGTTAAAAGCATATCACAATACCAATGATGAAATTATATGGCAAGAAATGGCATTGTATAAAGTGCCTACAGATGCTGTTGCCGAAAAAATGAAGGTTGAAAGATTATTGCGTGAATATGGAGCTAGAGCAGTAGTAATAAGAAAAGACTATACCATTTTTGAAACTACTGGCCAACGTGAGGAAACAGATAAATTAGTAAAAGTGCTAGAGCCTTATGGACTAATAGAGTTTGTTCGTAGTGCTAGAGTAGCAATCATTAAAGCCAGTAATGGATTTCATGAAAAACTAAAAGAGTTTGAAGCAATAGAGCCTGCAGAAGAGTTAGTAGAAAATGAGTATCTCGATAAAGCAAAGGAAGTGTTTACCATGTAAACAATTTAATAACTATTAAAAATTAACAAATTAAACTATACAAAATGGCAAACTATTTTAATTCATTACCACTTCGCGAGCAATTGAATCAATTGGGTGTATGTGAATTTATGAACAAGGCTGAATTTGCAGATGGGGTAAACGCATTGAAAGGAAAAAAATTAGTCATCATAGGATGTGGTGCGCAAGGATTGAATCAGGGATTAAATATGCGAGATTCTGGATTAGATATTTCTTATGCATTACGTAAAGAAGCCATTGAGCAAAAACGAGCATCATGGAAAAGTGCAACAGAAAATAATTTTACTGTTGGAACCTATGAAGCATTAATTCCTTCTGCCGATGTAGTAATTAACCTTACTCCAGATAAACAACATACTTCCGTAATTAATACGGTAATGCCATTGATGAAAAAGGGTTCAACCCTTTCTTATAGTCATGGTTTTAATATTGTAGAAGAAGGCATGCAAATAAGAAAAGATATTACCGTTATTATGGTGGCACCTAAATGCCCGGGCACTGAGGTTAGAGAAGAATATAAAAGAGGATTTGGCGTACCTACTTTAATTGCAGTACATCCAGAGAATGATCCCGAAGGGAAAGGTTGGGATTATGCAAAAGCCTATTGTGTAGGAACCGGTGGTCATAAAGCAGGTGTATTAAAATCATCGTTTGTGGCAGAAGTAAAATCCGATTTAATGGGCGAACAAACTATTTTATGTGGATTGCTGCAAACAGGCTCAATACTAAGTTTCGATAAAATGATCGAAAAAGGAATTGATGCATCCTATGCTGCTAAATTAATTCAATATGGTTGGGAAGTAATTACCGAAGCACTTAAACAAGGTGGCATTACTGCCATGATGGATCGTTTATCTAATCCTGCAAAACTTAAAGCATTTGAATTGTCTGAAACCCTAAAAGACATTATGCGACCATTGTTTCAAAAACACCAAGACGATATTATGAGTGGAGTATTTTCCAGTACCATGATGGCCGATTGGGCCAATGGTGATAAAAATTTATTAACCTGGAGAGCTGCAACAGGAGAAACTGCATTTGAAAAAACAACGGCAGGCACTATGAAAATAAGTGAGCAAGCATATTTTGATAATGGGTTGTTGATGGTAGCTTTTGTAAGATCTGGTGTAGAATTAGCTTTTGAAACCATGGTAGAAGCTGGTATTAAAGAAGAGTCTGCTTATTATGAGTCATTGCATGAAACTCCATTAATTGCCAATACCATTGCACGTAAAAAATTATTTGAAATGAATAGAGTAATTTCTGATACAGCAGAATACGGTTGTTATTTATTTGATCATGCTTGTAAGCCTTTATTAGCCAATTTCATGAAACAAATAGATACCGATGTAATTGGTAAAAATTTTAATGAAGGAAAAGATGCAGGGGTAGATAATAAAACCTTAATTGCTGTAAATGCAGTGATTCGGTATCATCCTGTAGAATTAGTTGGCGAAAAGTTAAGACAAGCAATGACCGATATGAAAACAATCAATACAAACGTTTGATAGAACAATCATGGAAAATGTAGCAGCTTCTTTGTGTTTTGGTTTAGATGTTAAGGGTGCAGAAGAAAAACTGCAAGAAGTGGTAAATCATACCCCACTAACTTACAATACCAATTTGTCTAAAAAGTACAATTGCAGAGTTTATTTAAAGCGAGAAGATTTGCAAGTAGTGCGTTCGTATAAATTGCGCGGTGCTTACAATATGATTAGCAGTTTAAGTAATGATTTATTGCAAAAAGGTGTAGTATGTGCCAGTGCAGGAAATCATGCACAAGGATTTGCCTATAGCTGTAATAAATTAAATATCAAAGGGGTTATTTTTATGCCCATTATTACACCCAATCAAAAAGTAAGTCAAACCAAAATGTTTGGTGATGGGAATGTGGAAATTAAATTGGTGGGAGATACATTTGATGATTGTGCTGTTGCTGCAAAAGCGTATACAGAAGCTAATGGAATGACTTTTATTCCGCCATTTGATCATCCTAAAGTAATAGAAGGACAAGCCACCGTTGCTGTGGAAATTTTAGAAGACCTACCTGAAGTAGATTTTGTTTTTGCACCAGTTGGTGGGGGTGGGCTGGTTGCAGGTGTAGGAGCTTATTTTAAAACCTGTAGTGCGCATACTAAAATTATTGGTGTAGAACCCGAAGGTGCTCCCTCTATGTTTGAAGCGTTAAAAGCAGGGCATCCTATAACCTTAGATAGTATTGAGCGATTTGTAGATGGAGCTGCAGTTAAGCGGGTAGGAGATTTACCATTTGCATTATGCCAGCAAGTATTAGATGATATGCATTTGGTGAATGAAGGGAAAGTTTGTACTACTATTTTAAAATTATACAATGAAGATGCCATAGTAGTAGAGCCTGCTGGAGCACTTTCAATTGCTGTTTTGGATGATTATGCTACTGCAATAAAAGATAAAAATGTAGTTTGTATAGTTAGCGGAAGCAATAATGATATAGATCGGATGCAGGAAATTAAAGAAAGATCACTGCAGTATGAGGGATTGAAACATTATTTTTTAATTCGTTTTGCTCAACGACCTGGTGCTTTGAAAGAATTTGTGAACTATGTTTTGGGCCCTACCGATGATATTACCCGGTTTGAGTATATGCAGAAGCACAATAAAGAATCTGGCCCTGCCTTAGTGGGAATAGAATTACTCGATAATAAAAATTATGCCATTTTAATAGAGAATATGAAACGTTATAATATTAATTATACGGCACTCAATCAAAATGACAATGTATTTGGATACCTAGTTTAATAGGTATTTCTTCATTAAAGAATTATAAGTATAGAATATGCAGGTGTTAAAATTTGGGGGGAGTTCTGTAGCGAATGCTGAGAATATAAATAAAGTTATAGCCATTGTGTTAAAGGCAATTGAAAAAGAACCTGCGGTATTAGTTGTATCAGCATTGGGTGGTATAACAGATCAACTAATTCTTATTGGTAATTATGCAGCCGATGGAAATGAAACCTATAAAGAGCAAATAATAGCATTAGAAAATAAGCACTTAGATGCAGTTCGGTCCTTATTGCCTATTCAAGAGCAAAGTGCCACGTTGAGTTGGGTAAAACAAAAATTAAATAAATTAGAAAGTTTATGTGATGGTATTTTTTTATTGGGAGAACTTTCTCCTCGTATTAAAGATAGATTAGTAAGTTATGGAGAATTACTTTCTTCGTATATCATTGCTGCTAAACTTCAATCATTGCAAGTAAATCAGCAGTGGGTAGATGCACGTAAGCTAATTAGTACAAATGATCATTACGGAAATGCTGCTGTTCAATTTGAAAAAACAGATGCTACTATACAACAGTATTTTAAATTGAATCCATATCAATTATATGTTGTACCAGGTTTTATTGCAGCTAATGAAAAAGGGTATACCACTACTTTAGGAAGAGGTGGATCGGACTATACTGGAGCTATTTTTGCAGCAGCACTTCATAGTGCTACTTTAGAAATTTGGACAGATGTAAGTGGAATGATGACGGCAGATCCTAGATTGGTTCAACATACTAAGCATATAGAAAGAATTTCTTACCAAGAAGCCATGGAGCTTTCACATTTTGGGGCTAAGATTATATATCCTCCCACTATTCAACCGGTAATGAAAAAAAATATTCCCGTTTGGATTAAAAATACATTTGAACCTACTGCAGCCGGAACAGTAATAGAACAGCAAGTTGTTTTTGACAATGAAGTTATACGAGGTATTTCGAGTATTAATTCAATTAGTTTATTAAGTTTAGAAGGTAGTGGAATGATTGGTATTCCAGGCTTTTCTAAAAGATTATTCGAAACCCTAGCGGTAAAAAATATCAATGTTATTTTAATTACCCAAAGCTCTTCGGAACATTCTATTTGTGTAGGTATTAGTGAAACCGATAGTGCCATTGCAGAATCATCTATTAATGCAGCATTTGCTTATGAAATTGAAACAGGTAAAGTGGATCCTGTAAAAGTAGAAATAGGGCTAAGTATTGTAGCACTGGTTGGTGAACAAATGAAAAGTCATCCAGGTATCAGTGGTAAAATGTTTGGTGTGTTAGGAAAAAATGGAATAAATGTTAGAGCCATTGCACAAGGATCTTCCGAAAAAAATATATCTGCTGTTTTATCGGCCAATGATGTAAGAAAGGCAATTAATGTATTGCACGAAATATTTTTCGAAACTACCTATAAACAACTCAATGTATTTATAGCAGGCGCAGGTAATGTAGGCGGCAAACTAATTGAACAAATAGCTAAACAAGTAGATTATTTAAAAGAACATTTGCGTTTGCAAATTCAAATAGTAGGCATTGCGAATAGTAAAAAAATATTATTTAATGATGCAGGTATAGCTTTGGATAACTGGAAAACACAATTGCAAGAAGCTGCTGATGGAAATATCCAGGCATTTGTTACATCCATCATACAAAAAAATTTAAGGAATAGCGTATTTGTAGATGTTACTGCCAATGCAACAGTTGCCTCTGTATACAGTAATTTATTGCAAAAAAGTATTTCAGTTGTTGCTTGCAATAAAATTGCTTGTTCAGCATCTTATGCCGAATACAAACAATTAAAATCATTATCAAGAGCCTATAACGTACCATTTTTATTTGAAACAAATGTAGGGGCCGGCCTTCCTGTTATAGGAACTTTAAATGATTTATTGCGAAGTGGGGATAAAGTAAATAAAATTCAAGCAGTACTTTCTGGTACATTAAATTATGTATTTAATTATTATGACACATCCGTACCATTTGCACAAATTGTACAAAGAGCACAGGATGAAGGGTATACCGAACCAGATCCAAGATTAGATTTAGGTGGAACGGATGTAATGAGGAAAATTATGATTTTAGCCAGAGAAGCAGGGGAAAAAATAGAGATGGAAGATATTCAAAATGAATATTTCTTACCCGCATCTTGTTTTGAAGGATCAGTAGCTGATTTTTATATTGAAATGGAAAAGCAAGAAGCGCATTTTAAACAATTATTTTTAGCTGCTAAAGAAAAAAATTGTAAACTAAAATTTGTTGCAATTTTTGATCAAGGTAAGGCAAAAGTAGGTTTGCAACATATACCTGCGGATTCAGATTTTTATCATCTATATGGAAAAGATAATCTGGTGTTGTTTTACACAGATCGTTATCCCGAACAACCATTGGTAATAAAAGGAGCTGGAGCTGGCGCAGATGTAACTGCTTCTGGTGTTTTTGCAGACATCATCAGAGTGGCTGGAGTATAGTATGGTTATTGGGTAGAATAAATATTAAAAACATGCAAAGTAATAAACAAATAACCATTCACTCGCCTGCCACTGTAGCCAATATGGTTTGTGGCTTTGATGTATTGGGATTTGCCGTAAATGATCCTTATGATATCATGAAGATTCGTTTTACCGAGCAACCTGGCATTACAATTATAAATGAAGACCAATATCAATTACCAACAGACCCCGAAAAAAATGTAGCAGGAGCGGCACTATTGGCACTATTAGAAGAAGTGCCCGAAAAAATTGGATTTGAAATAAGTATTAATAAATTAATTAAACCTGGTAGTGGGGTGGGTTCCAGTGCTGCAAGTGCTGCTGGTGCTGTATTTGCGGCCAATCAATTATTAAATGAAAAATTTACCAATGCAGACCTTGTTCGCTTTGCTATGAACGGAGAAAAAGTAGCATCAGGTGTTAAACATGCAGACAATATTGCACCATGTATTTATGGGGGTGTTACACTAATTAGATCTATTTTCCCTTTAGATATTATACAATTAAACGCACCTCCATTGTATGTAACCATTGTGCATCCTCAAATTGAAGTGAGAACAGCAGATGCCAGGAGTATTTTAAAGCAACAAATTTTATTAAAAGACGCTATCAAACAATGGGGAAATATTGCAGGCTTAGTAGCCGGATTGCAGCAACAAGATTATGATCTGATTGGCAGATCTCTAGAAGATGTATTGATAGAACCAGTAAGGAGTATTTTAATTCCTGGCTTTCATGTAATTAAACAAAAGAGTAAGGAAGCTGGTGCATTGGGTGGGGGAATATCTGGTTCAGGCCCTTCTATTTTTATGCTAAGTAGAGATGAAGCCACTGCAAAAAAAGTAGAGCAAGCCATGCAATTGGTTTATAGTGAAATTGATTTGGAACATCATACCTATGTAACTACAATAAATCAACAAGGAATCAAGCTCATTTAATTATTCAGTTTGTTTTTAAATTTTCTTATACATATATGCAATATTATAGTTTAAATAAAAATGCTGCACCGGTAAATTTTAAAGAAGCTACTATACTGGGGCAAGCGCCTGATAAGGGTTTGTATTTCCCAGAGCGTATTCCCATTTTAACAGCATCATTTATTAAACATATAGATTCTTTTTCTAAAGCAGAGTTAGCATTTCAAATCATGTTGCCCTATGTAGGCAATACCATTGCCGCAGCAGATTTATATAATATAGTATCCGAAACAATAAACTTTGAATTTCCCTTGGTTTCTATAAATGATTCTATTGCTTCTTTGGAGTTATTTCATGGACCTACTTTGGCATTTAAAGATGTGGGTGCTAGATTTATGAGTAGATGCTTGGGTTATTTTTCTAAAAATCATACTAATAAAATAACGGTATTGGTAGCAACATCAGGTGATACAGGTGGTGCTGTTGCTAATGGTTTTTTAGGTGTAGAAGGGGTAGATGTGATCATTCTATATCCATCAGGAAAAGTAAGTCCAGTTCAGGAATTACAATTAACTACCTGTGGGCAAAATATTACTGCTTTAGAAGTAGAAGGTAGTTTTGATGACTGTCAGGCAATGGTGAAAGCAGCATTTATGGATCCCGATTTAAAAAATAAAATGCAATTAACTTCGGCCAATTCAATTAATATAGCCAGATGGTTACCACAGCAGCTTTATTATTTTTTTGCTTATCAACAGTGGAAAGATAAAGATCAACCACCAATAGTTTCAGTACCAAGTGGAAATTTCGGCAATCTCTGTGCTGGCTTATTAGCAAATATGAGTGGATTGCCAATTGCACATTTTATTGCCGCCTGTAATATAAATGATGCAGTTCCTCAATATTTACAAACAGGAACATACCAACCTCAAACTGCAGTTGCTACCATATCGAATGCAATGGATGTTGGCAACCCTAGTAATTTTATTCGAATACTAGAAATATATAAAGAAAATTATACAGGAATACAAGAACATATAACAGGCTATACCATAACCGATTCAGCAACCATCCAAACAATTGCTGCAGTATATGCAAAAGATAAATATATTTTAGATCCGCATGGTGCTGTGGCTTATCATGCACTAGATCAATATTTACAACTACATAAGAATAGGAAGGGTATTATTTTGGAAACTGCTCATCCAGTAAAATTTCCTGAAACAGTAGAAAAAGCAATAGGTGAAAAATTAGCTATTCCAGAATCTGCCAAAACGTTGTTTGGAAAAATCAAACAAAGTGTTTTGATGGACAATCATTTTAACTGTCTGAAATCTTATCTCTTATCTAGATAAATATTCCAAGATTAATTTTTATTATTATTTCTCACTGCTATAGATTAACAAATAAGGAGAAATAGGATGCCTTATGATAATGTTTTTGTATATTTAAACTGCAAATTTGTTGCCTTTTTGATATATGAATGAAGACATTTTTATCAATAACCTGCAGGTTTTTTATGATATGCTCAATAAAGATTTGGGCAAACTAGGATTTTATCAAATTATACAGTTACCAAACAATCAGCAACAATTATTATCTATTAGTAAAACCTGCTGTAATCAAATTGGTTGTACTAAGACAGTAGTAGAAAACAACCCAAATATTATTATAGATATTATTGCAGCTCCATATAAGGAACAATATCTCGAAAAGCGTAAGCATT
>JAVHPL010000094.1:0-15791 GCA_036170555.1 Sediminibacterium sp.
GTTTTTGGATGGATTTATAGAGCTGCTGTAATATTAGTAGATAGAAAAAATGCAACCGCAAGAGCTAAAAGTATTAGAGCACTAAAAGCAGCTTTGAACAATGGGGTATCTATTTTTATTTTTCCTGAAGGCACTTTTAACGAAACAAATCAACCTTTAAAATCATTCTACGATGGAGCATTTAGAATAGCTATTGAAACCCAAACGCCCATTAAACCAATGCTGTTTATAGATACAATCTACAGAATGCATTACCGAAGTTTATTTGAATTAACCCCTGGCATTAATCGTGTTATTTACTTAAATGAAATTACTGTTGATGGATTAACCATTCAAGATTTACCCCAACTAAAAAATACGGTTTATACTCAAATGGAACAGGGTTTAAAACGATATATACAATATCCCGTATGTTAGCTGTAATTTTACCAGAAAGTATTTAGTTTGTTTGCAGAAATAATTATACCGCTAGCACTTCCCAAAAATTATACTTGGCTTGTTCCTGATAATTTTAAACCAGCTATTCAACCTGGCATCAGAGTAGAAGTGGCTTTAAGAAAAAAAAAATATACAGGCATTGTAAAAAAATTACATACTAGTATTGATCCAAATATACAACCAGCATCCATATTAAATGTACTAGATACCGAACCCTTGGTTCATGATGAACAATTGCTTTTTTGGGAATGGATTGCTAATTATTATATGTGCACTGAAGGAGAAGTAATGCAAGCTGCTATTCCATCTAATTTTAAATTATCTAGTGAAAGTATTTTGCAATGGAATGAAGAAAGAAGTTTAAACTTTAGTGATCTTTCTGATAGTGAATATATTGTAGCCGAAGCATTAGAATTAAAAAAGGAACTTAAACTAAGTGAAGTACAACAATTACTAGACATCAGTAATACATATCCTATTATAAAAAAGTTAATTGAAAAAGGTGTTTGTTTTATTTGGGAAGAACTAAGAGAAAAATACAAACAAAAAACAGAAACTTATATTCAATTACAGCCAAAATACTGTTCAGAAGATGCCTTAGAAAATTTGTTGAATAATTTTTCTAAAGCTCCCAAACAAATGGAACTCTTGTTGGCTTATTTACATTTTAAACAAAAAGATGGTGTAGTAATACAATCTGAATTACTTAAAAAAGCCAATGCCAGTAGTGCCCAATTAAAATCACTCATTGAAAAAGGAATTTTACAAACAGAAAAAAGAAATACCGATCGTATTGCATCTTTACCAAAAAAAATAAATATAGATTTTGAACTTTCTGTATCACAACAAAATGCATACAATCAGATCAATATTATTTTCGAAAAAAAATCGGTTTGTTTATTACACGGTGTAACTTCCAGTGGCAAAACGCAAGTGTATATTAAAATGATTCAACAGCAATTGCTGCTAAACAAACAAGTATTATACCTGCTCCCAGAAATTGCACTCACTGCTCAAATGATTAGAAGACTTCAAAAAAGTTTAGGTGGCCATATAGCTATATATCATTCTAAGTTTAACCCTAATGAAAGAGTTGAAATTTGGAATAAGATAAAATCAGGAGAAACCAATGTAGTGCTAGGTGCGCGATCTTCTTTGTTTTTGCCTTTCAAAAATCTAGGATTGATTATTTGTGACGAAGAGCACGATGCTTCTTACAAACAACAAGACCCAGCCCCAAGATATCATTCTAGAGATTCAGCCATTTACTATGCCTCATTATACAAAGCAAAGGTATTACTAGGTAGTGCTACACCTTCCATTGAAAGTTATTATAATGCCCAACAACAAAAATATGGCTTAGTAGAGTTACAAGAACGGTATGGAGATGTTGCCATGCCTACCATAGAGTTATTAGATACAAAGAAATCAAATAATAAAAGCCCATTAAGTGAAGATTTAATAAATGCTATTGGAAAAACATTGGATGAACAAAAACAGATTATACTTTTTCAAAATAGAAGAGGCTATTCACCTTATATGCTTTGTGACACCTGCGGTTGGATTCCTCATTGCCAGTATTGTGATGTAACCTTAACGTATCATAAAGCAAAAAATAAATTAAGTTGTCATTATTGCGGAACAACCTATCCTGTTATTCAAACCTGTGCTGCTTGCGGTAATCATCATTTTATTCAAAAGAATTTTGGTACCGAAAAGGTTGAAGAACTAGTTTCCGAAGCATTTCCTGAAGTAAAAATTGCTCGCATGGATTATGACAGTATCAAGGGAAAACATGATCATGATACACTCATAAAACTATTTGAACAACATAGCATTGATATATTGGTAGGAACTCAAATGGTAGTAAAAGGTTTAGATTTTGAAAACGTAAGTTTAGTTGGCATAGTAGATGCAGATGGCATCCTAAACTTTACCGACTTTAGAGTGAATGAACGTGCATACCAATTAATGGAACAAGTAAGTGGAAGGTCTGGAAGAAAAGATGGAAAAGGAAAGGTTCTTATTCAAGTTAGTAATATGTTGCATCCAGTTCTACAATTTGTTAAAGAACATAACTATAATCATTTGTATCAGTTTGAAATTGAAAACAGAAAACAATTTGCCTATCCCCCATTTACAAGATTAATTCAAGTTAGTTTTAAACACAAAGAAAAACATATTGCCGAAGAAGCTGCTAACTTAATGGTGCAAGGAATGAAGCAAGAATATAGAATCTATATCAATGGACCTTCACAACCCATTGTAGATAGAATTAGAAACCAGTATTTATGGGAAATACTCATTAAATTACCTAAAAACACAGAAATGATTCAGCAATGTAAAAAAATGATTCATCAACAAATAATCATCTTACAGAATAACAAACGATATAGAAGTGTACATATTATTCCTAACATAGATCCAGTTTACTAATGCAAATTTTTAAAAATTTTTCTTTGCGTTTGTATAATAGTTTTGGAATAGAAGCTAGCGCAAAGTACTTCTCTTCTTTTAACAGTATTTCAGATTTACAGGAATACATTGAAAAAAATAATCAGGAATTTAATGCCTCATTACTTATTTTGGGAGGAGGGAGCAACCTGTTGTTTACTAAAGATTTTGATGGATGGGTAATTAAAAATGATTTGAAAGGAATTGAGTGTATTAGTGAAACTGAACATTATTATTATATTAAAGCAATGGCAGGTGAACAGTGGCATTCGCTAGTCATGTACTGTGTTAAAATGGGTTATGCTGGAATTGAAAATTTAAGTTTAATCCCTGGTAATGTAGGGGCAACGCCCATGCAAAATATTGGAGCTTATGGAGTGGAAATTAAAGATGTTTTTTTTGAACTGGAAGCCTTTCATATTGCAGAACAAAAAATCATACGGTTTACTAATTCTGATTGTGAATTTGGCTATAGAGAAAGTATTTTTAAAGGTAAACTAAAAAACCAATTTATTATACTGAGCGTAACTTTTCAATTGCGTAAAAAACCTATATTTCATACTAGCTATGGGGCTATTGAAAAGGAATTAGCCACAATGAAAATAAATACCCCAACCATACAATTAATTTCCGAAGCTGTTATTCGTATTAGAAGCAGTAAACTTCCAAACCCAGCCATGATAGGCAATGCAGGTAGCTTCTTTAAAAACCCAGTAATCAGTTCTATCCAATATGATCAATTAAAAAAAGAATTTACAGAAATTCCTGGCTATGCAAATTCAGCTAGTATTAAAGTACCTGCGGGTTGGCTTATAGAGCAATGTGGTTGGAGAGGTTTTAGAAATGGAGATGCAGGTTGTTATCAGCATCAAGCCTTGGTATTAGTAAATTATGGAAATGCCACTGGCGCAGAAATATTTGAGCTTTCAACCCAGATTATTGATTCAGTTCAACAAAAATTTGGTATTACGTTAGAGCGAGAAGTAAATATCATTTAAAACAGTCTTTAATTTTTAAGGAGTTTCCAAATCTTCGCTGCAACTCAATGCCTACAATTTAACTCATCCAGCTGCAATGAAAAAACTCGCCCCGAATACTCGGGGCTCAAACAACTTTCATTGCTGACCCCTCATTCGCAAAATTGTTTAACGGTATTTCATTGATGCTCAATTTGAAATACTCCTTAAAAAGACCGTTTTGAAATACTCCTTAAAAATTGGCTTGAAAAATGTTTAAAAGAATTGAACTTAATTAAGGATTCAATACCTGGTCTACCGAAATGGTTTGCGCATTAAACCATTGCATTTCTATTTCTTTTTTAAACCAGGTCATTTGCCGTTTAGCATATTGTCGTGTATGGGTTTTAATTTGTTCAATTGCATTATTTAAAGAAATATTCCCATCAATATAATCAAAAAGTTCTTTGTACCCTACTGTTTGCAATGCGGGCTTATTTCTGAAATCAATTACACTTTCTACTTCTTTTAATAAACCATCTTGCATCATGCGATCTACTCGCTGATTGATTCTGATGGTTAATTGGTCCATTGGCATTTCTAGTCCAATTTTAATAATTTCAAAATCACGTTGTTTTTTGGCAGCAGACCTAAATAGCGTAATGGAATTTCCAGTAGCATTAAAAACTTCTAATGCCCGCATCAATCTTTGAGGATTTTGTTGTTCGGCAATAGCCCAAAAAGCAGGGTCTTTATGCTTCAGTTCTGCCTGTAACCAAATTAACCCTTTTGCCTTGTATTCATCTATTATATTGGTTCTAATATTAGGCGGAATAATGGGCATCGGATCAATTCCTTCACAAAAAGCTTTCATATATAATCCAGTTCCTCCAACAAGCACAACTGCATCATTATTTTCAAAGATAGATTTGGCAGCATTTAAAGCATATTGTTCAAAATAGCCTGCGTTAAGCTCATCTTTCACCGAATTGGTTCCAATAAAATGATGGGGTATTAAGTTCAATTCAAATTCGGAAGGCCGGGCAACACCAATTGCTAATTCTTTAAAACATTGTCTAGAATCGGCTGAAATAATTTCTGTATGAAGCGTTTGAGCAAGGGAAATAGAAAAACTGGTTTTACCTATTGCAGTTGGGCCAGCAATAATATACACTTTTTTACGCTTCAATATAAATGTTTTATTCTTCGTTATTATCTGCTTCTGCATCAACATCACTATCTGCTTCTGCATCCGTATCAGTATCAGTATCAGTATCGCTATCGGTAGCCGTGTCTGTAAGTTCACCCTCCTCACCAAATCCGTCTATTGCTTCAGTTAAATCATATTTCTCTTCAATATCAGCAAACTTATCTCCTAATAAACTCTTGGTACCATATTGTTGTGGTCCAATTCCCTCCGTTCTGGTAACTGCAGGATAGTCCGTTTTATTTTTTTCCTCCTTGCTTACATTGATTAACGCAACTAAAAAAAACCAATGCTTATTAAAATCATATTCATAAATAAATTTTTGGTTGGTATCTATTATTTCAGAGCCTATAAGGGTATTAGCCATCATGAGTGGCGCTACTTTATAAGGCTTGTCATAATGATCAAAACTAATTTCTCTACCACGTTGCCAATTATCATTACTTCTATAAAAAGTAGCTTGATGCTTTGAATCAAATTCATAGGATTTCAAAATTGCCCAATGTAAATCTTGAAAAGTTTGTGTATGCTTAATCACAATATCACGATACACAGCATCGTCTTCTTCTAAATAAATTCTAAACTTTAAAACAGCCATTCAATGGGATTTTATGAGTTGAAGTGCAAATTAGGGATTATTTTATGGGTTTTAGATTCAGTTCAGCAGCTTTTTCTAACATAAACCCGTAAGCAGCTTCATAACTATTAGAGATAATCCCATCAAGTATTGCTTCTCTTATAGAATCTTTAATGATTCCTACATTTTTACTTGGAGCTAATCCAAATATCTCCATCACGAGTTCTCCTGTTATAGGTGGCTGCCAATTTCGAATACTATCCGCGGTTTCCACTGCTTCCATACGTTGTTTAACCATTTCAAAATTCTGTAAAAACCGTTTCACTTTTTGCTTGTTCTTGCTGGTAATATCGGCAGCGCACAATATCATCAAATCATCAATATCATCTCCTGCATCAAATAATAAACGCCGGATTGCACTATCAGTAATATTCTCTTTAGTTAAACTAATTGGCCTCAAATGCAATAAAACCAATTTCTGAACATATTTCATTGGTTCATGAAGGGGGAGCTTCAATTTTGCAAAAATTTTAGGAACCATTCTTGCTCCAACTACTTCATGTCCATGAAAAGTCCATCCATGTCCTTCTTCAAATTTTTTGGTTGCTGGTTTACCTATATCATGTAATAATGCAGCCCATCGTAACCATAACTGGTTGGTATGAATAGCAATATTATCTAGTACTTGTAGCGTATGATAAAAATTATCTTTATGCCCAATCCCATCTAAATAAGCAGCTCCATGCAAATCTAACATTTGTGGAAAGATGATCTTTAATAACCCCGATTGATTCAACAAATCCCATCCAATGGAGGGTTTATTGCTCAACATTATTTTATTTAATTCATCGGTAATCCTTTCCTGTGAAACTATGGCTAAACGGTGTACATTTTCGTTGATGGCAGCAAATGTTCTAGATTCAATTTTGAATCCTAATTGAGTAGCAAAGCGAATAGCACGTAACATTCTTAAAGGATCGTCACTAAAGGTTTTTACAGGTTCTAGAGGTGTTGTGATTATTTTATCTTCAATAGCTTTTACCCCATCAAATGGATCAATCAATTGGCCAAAATCAGCTTCATTTAAACTAATGGCCAGTGCATTCATCGTAAAGTCTCTTCTGTTTTGATCATCCTCAATTGTACCAAATTCTACTGCTGGTTTTCTACTTTCTTGCTGATAGCTCTCTTTTCTTGCTCCAACAAATTCAATTTCAATATCATCAAACTTAATTTGAGCAGTTCCAAAATTTTTAAAATAGGCAACAGTAGGTTTAGGCTTAATTGTTTCAGCAAAAGCATGAGCAAAAACAATTCCATCTCCAACGCATACAATATCTGCATCTTTTACAGGCCTATCTATAATCTTATCCCGCACAAATCCCCCAATTAAATAGCATGGCATATTTAAATTTGCTGCTACAGCACTAATTTGTTTAAAAATCAATATTTCTTTATGGTTAAATTGTATCTCCATTGCTGCAAATGTAGGGCTGTTTAATAGTTAGCAGGTAAGGTGTTGATTAATTGATTTATTTCAATACTCATTCCACATGTAAAATGGGATAATGGACAAGTTTTTTTACCATGCAATCCACAAGGCTTACAATTTAAAAATTTGTCAGTTTCAACTATATAGCTAATATCAGAAAGAGGTCCATATCCAAAACCCGGAATTGTTGAACAATAAATAGCCGTTACTGGAGCATTTACTGCAGAACAAAAATGCATGGGTGCTGAATCATTTACATAATTCATTATAGCGTTTCGCATTAATGAAGCCGATTGCAAAAAACTACATTCGCCTGCCAAATTAATACAGTTTATATTATTAGAAGCTGCAATAATATCTTCACATAAGGCCTTATCGCTTGGTGCTCCAAGAAGTAATACCTGTATGGTATTGGGCAGTGCAATTAAGAATTCTACCCATTTACTTGCAGGAAGTTGCTTGGTAAACCATACCGAACCAGGAGCTATACAAATATATTTGCGCTGCTTCCATTTTGAAACAAAAGAATCATCCAAAGTGGTAGGATATAAAGTAGGCTTGGCAATGGCAGTATGGGTAAGCGTTTGCAATAATTGATGGTTACGTTCAATTTCATGAATTATTTTATTTTCATTATTCATTTCGTGCTTTACCGAAATAGAAAATAGTGCATGAAATGGATTTTTATTAAACCCAATGGTTATTTCAGCTTTTGAAAATGCTGTGAGTAAGCCTGTTGCAGCATACCGCTGCAGATTAATTACCACTTGATACTGATGATGTCTTATTTTAAATAAAAGTTGCACTAATTGTGTATACTTATTATTTTTTTTATTCCAAATGAAAACATCATGTATAAAAGGATGCCCATCAAATAAAGATTCATTACCCTTTCTCACAACAATATCAATTAAAGCTCTAGGAAAAGCAGTATGCAATGATTCCAGCAATGCTGTAGCAAGCACAACGTCTCCAATAAAAGCAGTTTGAATAACCAATATGCGGCGCATATAACAAATTTACGATACTACTTCTAATTAAGAATGAAATGATAAAATGGTGGGTAATTTGATAAGAGAAAATGAGTAGAACCTGTATGTTTGCACAAAATTAGAATATGTTACAAAAGAAAATAGTTGCAGCTTGGAATAACCGAGCACTATTAAAAGAGGAATCTTATACCACTGCAGTTAAAGAAACAATTGAATTAATAGATAAGGGTCAATTGAGGGTGGCATCCCCAACTGATGCTGGTTGGGTAGTTAATGAATGGGTTAAGCAAGCAATACTTCTATATTTTGGTATTCAACAAATGCAAACCTGGAACACAGCCCCATTTGAATTTTATGATAAAATGGTATTGAAAAGTAATTACCAAGAATTAGGGGTAAGAGCTGTTCCACCAGCAACAGCCAGATATGGTGCTTATATTGCTAAAAATGTGGTATTAATGCCAAGTTATGTAAATATTGGAGCGTATGTAGATGAAGGAACGATGGTTGATACTTGGGCTACCGTAGGTAGTTGTGCACAAATAGGAAAAGGTGTACACTTAAGTGGAGGCGTGGGAATTGGTGGGGTTTTAGAGCCATTACAAGCAAGCCCAGTAATTATAGAAGATGGTTGTTTTATTGGCAGCAGATGTATTGTAGTAGAAGGGGTAATTGTAGAAAAAGAAGCCGTTCTAGGCGCAAATGTTGTTTTAACCCAATCTACCAAAATAATAGATGTAAGTGGAGATAAGCCAATTGAAATGAAAGGAAGGGTTCCATCAAGAAGTGTTGTTATACCGGGCAGTTATACAAAAAAATTTAACGCAGGTGAATATCAAGTAAGTTGTGCACTCATCATTGGTAAAAGAAAATCAAGTACCGATTTAAAAACAAGTTTAAATGATGCGCTAAGAGATTTTAACGTAAGCGTGTAAAATGATTCAAAAAACTAAGCAACAATATATTTATACTGGTTTTTTAATCTCCCTTATGGGAGCTATTCTATTTTCTACCAAAGCGATTATTGTAAAATTAGCCTTTAGAGAAACAGGAGTAGATGCAGTTACATTGTTAGCGTTAAGAATGCTTTTTTCTTTACCTTTTTATTTGATAGCTGCTTGGCTAACAGGGAAAAAAGAAACATCCATTGCATTAACCCCTTCTTATTGGGTATGGATTATAGTCATGGGTATCTTTGGATATTATTTAAGTAGTTTATTTGATTTTGTTGGACTTCAATATATATCTGCAGGATTAGAAAGATTGATCCTTTTTTTATACCCAACATTTGCTGTATTAGTAAACACCTATATTTTTAAAGCAAAACTATCTGGAACTCAAGTAGTAGCACTAATTCTTACTTATCTAGGAATTGGAATTGCCTATTATGCCGAATTACAAACTGAACTTGGAGGGCCTGGATTTTATTTTGGCTCCATGATGATTTTTTTGTGTGCCGTAACTTACTCCATGTATTTAGTAGGAACAGGCCAATTGGTTCAAAAAACGGGTGCTACAAGATATACTGCCTACACTATGATTGCAGCAACCATGGGTATTTTTTTACATTATCTATTTACACATAACGTTAAAAGTTTTGCATTTACAACCCCATTAATAGGCTATGGTATTTTATTGGCAATTGTCGCAACCGTTATCCCTTCTTTTCTTTTAAGTAATGGAATGAAAAGAATTGGAAGTAATAATGTTTCTATTATTACCAGTATCGGGCCTGTATCAACTATTATTCAAGCACATTTTTTTCTTGGAGAAAAAATAGTAACCATGCAAATGATTGGAACAGCACTTGTAATAACAGGAGTGATATTGATTAGCTGGAAATCAACTGGATTAAATACTGTAGAAAATTAAGATAACCTAAGCCTCCTCCAACTCACTTAATTTTTCAAATTGCTCAATAGTAAGTGGCTTTGTTATAAAGTGAGTAACATTACTAAACTTTTTCGACCGCTCATAATCGGCATGATCTATAGAAGAAGTTAATATAATTACTGGCCAACGTTGTGCCATTTTTTCATATTCCTGCAAGAAATCCCAACCAGATCTAGCCCCTAAATTTAAATCGAGGAATATTTTTCTTTTGGTATTAGGATTCTCCCGAATATATTTCAATGCCTCATCAGTATCATCAAATGCATGAACAGGTAAACTTGGTATAACATTTTTAATGATGAGGTCGTTTAGTTTATTTACCAACTGATCATCATCAACCAATATAATTTCTTCAATCGCATTATTTAATAAGTATTTATTTAAAGAAATATTACTAATTGATGCAAAACTAATTTGATCATTTAATTTGTAGATAGCATCATTCATCAAATTGGCAGATTTTTCTAAATCAGAAAAAATCTGGGCATACGTTTCTACATTATGTTCTAGGAATTTAGATGTTTGAATTAATTGCATGATTTTTGAAAATTCATGCCTCAATTCATGTGAAGTAATAAAGGAAATTTTCTTTAAATGGTTCATTTGCTCCTGTACATCTTTTTCAGAAACTTTTTTCAACGTAATATCTTTCAAAATAGAAATATTACCTGTTGAATTACCATTTTTGTCTAAAATAGAATCTATCATTAAGTCTAACCATAGCTTAGTACCATTTTTAGTATAATAAAGAATTTCGGTTCTGATACTTCTTCCCTGTTCTACTACTTTATTTATTTTCCTTAAAGTATCTTCATTTGTTTCAGCACCTTGTAAAAAACTATTGGGTTCTTTTCCTGCAACTTCCTTAAGAGAAAATCCAGTAATTTTTACAAATGCATCATTTACCCAAGTAATTAAATTTTCTTGATTACACAAAATTACTACACTACTAATTTTTTGAGCAATTCGTGTAAACTTACCAAACTCAATTTTTGCATTTTCCATCAACTCTTGTTGACGACGTATTTGAATTTGAGCCTCTTTTACAGGGGTAATATCTAAACAGGTACCAACATATCCATTAAAATTTCCGTTGATATTATAAACAGGATTTCCTTTATTGGTTATCCAGCGATAACTACCGTCATTTCGTTTTACTCTATAAGTAATTGTGTAGCTAATTTGCTTTTGAAAAGCTTCTTTTCTTTCATTAATAACTTTTTGTACATCTTCTGGGTGAACAGATTGTAGCCATCCATCACCAATTTCGTCTTCTAGTTCCCCGCCGCCAAATTCGAGCCATGCTTTATTTACATAGGTTAACAAATGATGCTCATCTGATGCCCACATCATATCTGGCATAAACTCAGCGATGAACGAAAATTCACCTATAGGATTAACTATACTAGGCGAAATTGAGTTTTTAAAATTTGGGTGATCGTTAATCTCATTTTCTTCTTCAATCGAATCTTTCCCTATCTGTAAAACAGCAATTGGGTGATTGTTCTTATCTACAATGATAGAAAGTTCATATTGAATAGGATCTTTGCTATTTAATCCACTAAGTGATCTATAGTTTATTTTTACAACTGGTAATGCCAATTTAATGCACTCGGCTATGGCCCTTTTAAAATGAACCATATCTTCAACATCAATAAAGGAGTCAAACCCAACCCCAACAACAGTTTCACCTACAATTTGGTATTTTCGTTGAAAAGCTTCATTACAAAAAGTGATATTCCCATCTAAATCGGTGGTAACAATATAGTGATGATCTGATTGAATGAGCAGATGAATATTTTTATCTAAAGTGTAAGGGTATCTCATATTTCAATTTAACGTATTTAAAGTTACTTCATAGTTTTAAATTTTACAATACCTAATTAAACTTAGCAGTAATAATTTCTTGTATTTGTAGAAAATCTCTTGATTTGTCTAAAAAATAATTAGCCCCCATATTTAAACACTCATTTCGATATTCAGAAATGGTATTATTTGTTAAAATAATGATAATGGGTTGACTGGATTTCATTAACCGAACCCACCGCAATACATTCATCCCACTCATGCCAATTAAATTGATATCTAAAATAAGCAAATCGGGCATGCTGACTTTCATTTTAGAAATACCAGTTAATGCATCGTTTACACATATTATTTCATTTATAACAGGAATATCAATGAGCAGTTGATATAAACTCTTTAAAATGATGTTTGAATCGTCTATAATGAGTATATTGATTGATTGACTATTCATGTTGTATTACTGTTAATGACCCTAATAAAAAAGCTTTGCAGAAAGAACTACAAAGCTTAGTAGTGTTAAAACTACCATGGTTTCATTTGGATATTAGATTCTAAAACTGTAGTTACAAACTCTTTAACACAGTGTAAAAGTAATTACCATATTATAAAAATAAAGTAGTAAAATCAGGAATATTTTGTAGTTAAAATACTACAAGCTAAATAATTTTTGTTCAATGCAGTATTTAATTAAATCGGCATTATTATGTAGACCCATTTTATCCATAATTCTGGACCGGTAAGTACTAATGGTATTTACATTTAAACTTAATATTTCTCCAATATCGGAAATTGATTTACCCTCTGCTATCATTTTCAGTACTTCAAATTCACGATCAGATAAATGTTCGTGAGGAAGTTTTGTACTATATGACTCTAACGATCCAGCAAGCACTTCCGCAACACGATTGGTAATATATTTTCTTCCACTAAGAATTTGTTGAACAGCAGTTACTAATTCATAGGGAGCACTTTCTTTGGTAAGATAACCAGAAGCACCAGCCTTAATAGCTCTAACTGCATATTGTTCAGGAGAGTGCATACTCAACATTAAAACAGGGGTAAGTGGCGCGTGAATTTTAATTTGCTTTAAAATTTCTATACCCGAATATCCAGGCATACTTATGTCTGAAATAATAATATCCCATTTACCCTTTATTGCTCTTTTAAATAATTCAGCAGAATCGGCAACATCTTCTATTTCGGCAAATGGTAGCGATTCTAACAAAATTTTCCTTAACCCTTCTCTAATTAAACTATGATCGTCTGCAATTAATATCCGCATTGAACTTATTTGGTAAATGTTAATGAATACATTACAAAACAAATATAAAATCAATGAATATAAGAAATAATCTCAAATAACGAAATATAATCGTAGTAAATTTTTATGCACCCAAAAATCAATGATTTTTTAGCTGGAATTCTTCAAAAAAAGTTTTAATAAATTCAAAAGATAATGGTTTAGTAATATAATCAATTACCGATTTGTATTCGCGGGCTTTTTCTCTATCCCGATTATCTATTGAAGAAGATAATACAATGATATTAGCCTCATCCGATATTTTGGCGTATGCGTCTAAAAATTCCCATCCACCTTTCCCAGGAAAATTAATATCTAAAAAAATTAAGGTTTGGCTTAATTCCATTTTTTGCAACTCAATTAAAGCATCTTCAATGCTTAAGTATACCTCAACAAGAATTTCAGGTAATAATGCCTGTACAATTTTTTTATTTAATACATTGGTTAATACATCATCATCAACAAATACAATTTTTTTAATATTATTCCCATTATGAATTTTATTATAATAATCATCAGTTTGACTAAATGACAGTTTGTGGTTTAATTTAAAAATAGAAGAATTAATAATCTGAATAGATTTTTTGGCTTCCTTAATTAAGTCAATCCTTTCTGCATCAGTAATAAACTTATTGTCGAATAAAGTAATAATAGACTGTATCTTGGCATATTCGTGCCTCATTTGTTGAGAAGCAATAAATGATACATCTTGCAACTTAGTTTTATACATTTCTTTTTGGGCGTCATTATAAATAGTATCGGTGTTATTTCTAGTTATCCCCAAAACAAATTGAACAGAATCCCCTTTTTTTTCAAAAACAGATAGCTTCGTATTATAATATTGATAACCTTTTATTTCATTCTTACAACGAAAGTTTAACTCTACACATTCTTCCATACTAATACTGATAACTTTTTGAATGGTATTTTGTAGATTTTGCCAATCATCAGTATGAATCAATGCTCTTAGTGCAGTACAATCTATATTTTCAATAGATAAATTATACCCTTTCAGTTCTTTTAAAAAGGCTGCATTGCAAACAACAACATGTTTTGAATATAAATCATAAATAAAGACTAAATCGGGTAATTTTTCAAAAACCGTATCCAACACTTCCCATTGAGGCATTGTTGAATTAAATAATTCATTATTCCTAAACATAGTTCTTTTTTATTTAAACTGTTTGAGGGTACCATACCATGTTTGGAAATAAGAAAAAAGCCAAAATATGATATATCCGTACACCATTAATTTAAACATGAACCATTTAATATTGGTAATTGAGAATATTTTACCCAATAAATAAAATATTTGGCCAATAAATAATACCATATAACAAATGGTGATTGACTTTGCGGGGAGTTCTTTCCAGTTCATGGCTGTTGATTTGATCTATATAAAGTAAAGAGTATGCCATAATTTAACTTATTGAATATCAATTAGTTAAATTAAATATTACTAAAAATAACCAGTACGAATGGGAAAAGAATTCCATTTTTGGGAAAAAAGTACTGTCAAATTGTAAAAATTCCTACCTTGTTAAGATCAACTTCAAATCCAATGAGGACTACTAAACCATTAAAAATATTTATACTCGAAGATGACCTTTGGTACGGAACCATGTTAGAGCATTATTTGTCTTTAAATCCAGACTATCAGGTAATGCGTTTTGAAACCGAAAAAGATTTTTACCAGCACTTACATGAAAATCCAGATGTGGTATCTCTCGACTATTCGCTTACTGAAGGTGATGGAAGTAAGGTACTAAAGCGAATCAAAGATTTTAATCCAGATATAGAAGTTATTATGATTTCTGGTCAAGAAGATATTTCTACCGCAGTAGAATTATTAAAATCAGGGGCATTTGACTATATAGTTAAAAACGATGATACAAAAGACCGGTTATGGAATGTATTAATTCATTTACAAGAAATTAAAGGCTTAAAAAAAGAGGTTGAAACATTAAAAAATGAGCTTAAAAAAAGTTTTGATTTTTCTAAAGTAATTATTGGCCAAAGTGAAGCTATTAAAAAAGTATTTGCTTTAATTGAAAAAGCCTCCAAAACCAATATAACCGTTTCTATAAGTGGCGAAACAGGAACAGGTAAAGAAATGGTTGCAAAAGCAATTCACTATAATTCACCAAGACATAAATTTCCTTTTGTTGCCATTAATGTTTCTGCTATTCCACACGAATTGTTAGAAAGTGAATTATTTGGTCATGAAAAAGGAGCTTTTACAGGTGCTAATGATAAGCGAATTGGAAAATTTGAAGAAGCCAATAAAGGCACTATTTTTCTTGATGAAATTGGAGAAATGGACATTCATTTACAAGCCAAATTATTAAGAGTAATACAAGAAAGAGAAGTAACTAGAATTGGAGGAAATACCATAATACCAATAGATGTAAGAATAATTGTGGCCACACATAGAAATTTATTAGCCGAAGTTGCTAATAAAAATTTTAGAGAAGATTTATACTATCGTTTATTAGGATTACCCATTGAACTTCCTCCATTAAGAGATAGAGATAATGACATATTAATTTTAGCAAAACATTTTATACAAGGTTTTTGTAGTGAAAATAGAATTCCTCTTAAAACACTGTCGAATGCAGCCATGCAAAAATTAAAATTATATAATTATCCAGGAAATGTTAGAGAGCTAAAATCACT
>JAVHPL010000095.1:0-3253 GCA_036170555.1 Sediminibacterium sp.
GGGTTTAAAAACAAAATATATTCACCTTTACTAATAAATAAACCCTGATTATTGGCTTTAGAATAACCAATATTGGTAGTATTACAAATGGTGATGATATGGGGGTATTCTTGAATAATTTGTTTTATTGCTATAGGATCTGATTCATTGTCTATTACAATTATTTCTATTTCGGTAGAGTCAATCGCTTTTAATATGGACTCTATGCATTTGGCCAAATAGGGGTATACTTTATAATTAACTATGATAATTGACAGTTGCAAATAAATAATTTATTCCCTCAAAGATGCTGATTCTATATCAAAAATGATGTAATCAACTGTTTCGGAGTTACTTTTGTTGCATGCTAAAACAAACTTTATTAAAAGCCACCGAAGCGGGGGCAACAGAATTGAAACGTTTTTTCAATGGCCATTTTGCCATCAGTAATAAAGAGGGAATCAATAATTTGGTTACCGAAGCCGACCATGCATCGGAAAAAGCCATTATGGCTGTAATTCAAAAGGATTTTCCCAATCATTTTATACTTAGTGAAGAATCTGGAGAACACGTTATGGACTCTAGCTATAAATGGATTATTGATCCCATTGATGGTACGGTAAATTTTGCAAATGGTATTCCTATTTGTTGTGTGAGTATTGGTTTAGAGCGGGCAGGAAAAATGATTATGGGAGCCGTATATAATCCTATTATGAATGAATTCTTTTTTGCCCAAAAAGGATTTGGCGCCACATTGAATAACAAAAAAATTGGGGTTAGTGAAAAAACAGAGGTAATTAAAAGTTGTTTAGTTACCGGCTTCCCGTATACTTATTTAGATGAACCCAATGGGCCTATTCAAGTTTTTGAAAAACTTATTCGCAAAGGAGTGCCAGTAAGAAGGTTGGGTAGTGCGGCTATAGATTTATGCTGGGTGGCTTCTGGAAGATTTGATGGTTTTTATGAACATAAGTTACAAGCTTGGGATAGTGCTGCAGGATTTTTAATGGTAGAAGAAGCAGGCGGAAAAGTAACCGACTTTGATGGTGCTTATTATGATCCTTATCAACCTCATTTAATTGCTACCAATGGAAAAATTCATGAAGAATTATTACGCATCATAAATGGAGCAACATTTTAATAAAGCTATATGGAAGAAAGAACAGAAATTGCCAGTATTGGCGAATTTGGTTTAATAGAACATCTTACTAAAAACATAGAATTACAAAATGCATCTAGTGTATTGGGTGTGGGAGATGATGCAGCAGTAATTGATCATTTTGGTAAACAAACTGTTATTACTACCGACCTACTTTTAGAAGGTGTACATTTTGATTTAATGTATACTCCACTAAAACATTTAGGATATAAATCGGTTGTAGTAAACCTAAGCGATATATATGCTATGAATGCAACTCCTACTCAAATTACCATGAGTATTGGTATCAGTAATAGATTTAGTGTAGAAGCGCTAAGCGAATTTTACGAGGGTGTTTATTTTGCTTGTGAAAAATATGGTGTAGATTTAATTGGAGGCGATACAACCACTTCACCAAAAGGATTAGTAATTTCTGTTACTGCTATAGGAGAAGTAGCTCCGCATCAGTTTGTAAAAAGAAGTACGGCTCAAAAAGGAGACCTAATTTGTGTAAGTGGAGATTTGGGTGGTGCATTTTTGGGTCTCACTATCATGGAGCGGGAGAAAAAAATATTTCAAGAAAATCCGCAGGTACAGCCCGACTTAGAAAACGAAAGTTACATAGTAGGCAGGTTATTAAAACCAGAAGCTAGAAAAGATATCATTGAATTTTTTGAAAAAAATGAAATTGTTCCATCATCTATGATGGATGTAAGCGATGGCATCAGCAGTGAAGTATTGCACTTATGTAAGCAAGCTGCTTTAGGTGCAGTTATTTATGAAGAGAAATTACCAATAGCAAATGAAAGCAGGCAAGCAGCTTTTAAATTTGGTTTAGATCCTACCGTATGTGCATTAAATGGCGGAGAAGATTATGAATTAATCTTTACTCTAAAACAAGAAGACTACGATAAAATAGTATTGAATGAAGATATTAGTGTAATTGGCTACACTACAAACATAGAAGAAGGAGTGAAGTTACAAACCAAGGGAGGTAACATGCACAATATTACTGCACAGGGCTGGAACGCCTTTCAATAGTGGAATGCATGAGGAAATGCTTTTTGTTGTTAGGGTTTCTTATAGGAATATCAATACCTACAATCGCACAGCGAAACAGCATTGCATTTAAAAAAATTGCCCCTGCACAACAACGTGCAGATATGGAATTATTAAAGAAAATACTTGAAGCCAATCATCCAAGTCTCTATTGGTATAGTTCAAAAAATAGAATAGACAGTAGCTATCAATTTGTTTACAATCAACTTACAGATTCAATCAATGAAATTGACTTTAGAAACAAACTAGCTTATTGGATTAATGAAATAAAATGTGGCCATACGGTAGTGCGCTTTTCAAAAGCCACTAGCAAATTGATTCAAAAAAATAAAACACCATTATTTCCTTTACAAATAAAAGTATGGAACGACAGTTTGGTTGTATTAGCCAATAGCTATCAAAAAGATAGTGTATTAAAAAGAGGAACAATCATTCAGTCTATCAACGGAATTAAGAATAAGCAATTAACAGATAGTATATTTAAATACATTGCTACAGATGGATATGCCAATAATCACAAGAATCAATTATTAAGCAATGCTTTTCCTTTTTGGTACGCCAATACATTTGGAACAGATAGTGCTTATACTATTGAATATATTGATAGCACGGGTAAAACAAACGCCACTATTATTCCACATGTTTATAAAGACAGCCTTGAAATAAACTCCAATAAAAAAAAGCCAACAAGAGTAATTGATTCTAGTACAATAAAAATGAGCAAAAAACACCTAATACAATTATCTAGGCGCTCATTATTAATAGATACTGCAACTAAAACAGCTTTTATGCGCTTGAATACTTTTAGTAAGGGCGGTCTGAGGCGATTTTTTAGAAAGAGTTTTAAGCAAATCAATAGTGAGAGCATTCAGAACCTGGTAATTGACTTGAGAAATAATGGTGGCGGAAAAGTAAACAATAGCATTAGGCTAACGCAATATTTAATTGATCATCCATTTAAAATAGGAGATAGTGTAGTGGCTACCAGCAGGAAATTTACCTACGGTAGGTATATACAATCGTCTTGGATCTATTGGCTTTCTATGAATATTGCAGCATCTAAAGCAATAGATGGTT
>JAVHPL010000096.1:0-15740 GCA_036170555.1 Sediminibacterium sp.
CCTACGATGGGCGGGGGTGCAAGAAGGTTATTCATTACTGGAATATTAATCGGTTCAAATTACCAATCTTATTTGAGCTAAGAGGGCAAAATCACTAAAAAAGCTGCCTATATGATATGAATTGAACATTAAATAGACTAAAATTGGTAAAAACATGCAGCAAATTGAATATAAAAATGTCCTATATTTAGGGTAAAGATTCCCTTCATGACAGAACAAGCCATCCTCACAGGCTGTTTAAACAATGATCCATCCGCTCAGCGAGAACTGTACAATCGGTACAGCCCTAAAATGCTGAGTATATGTTATCGTTTTAGCCAAAGTAGAGAGGATGCGGAAGATATGCTGCAAGAAGGTTTCATTAAAATTTTTACCCAAATACATACCTTTCAAAACAAGGGTGCATTTGAAGGTTGGGTTAGAAAAATCATCGTGCATAATTGTATAAACTTTTTAAAGAAGAATAAAAAGTTTGCCGAAAGTGTAAACCTAGATCATGCTAGCTATTTAGAAGTGAAGGAAGAAACAATGCCTTCCATCATGCAAGCACGTCAGGTAATAGAATGTATTAGGCTTTTGCCTTTGGGATATAGAACGGTATTAAACCTTTATGCTTTAGAAGGCTACTGCCATAAAGAAATTGGGGAGATGTTAGATATTGAAGAGAGTACTAGTAGAAGCCAATATACCCGAGCAAAAACCATGTTGGAAATGATATTAGTGAAAAAGAAAATCATAGATACCCCAAGACAAAATTTCGATTGGGTGGCCGCTTTTAAAAAGTAGACGTGCAGAGCTGATTATATGGATTATAAGAACTACCAAAACGATGAATTTGAGCAATTGCTGCAAAATGAGGTGAAACAGCACCGCATGTATCCGTCTGACCATGTATGGACGAATATTAGAACTGAATTACACGGCAATCCCTCTTGGCATGCACTTACTTTTATTTCTTTACTTATTATTACAACCCTTACCATTACCACTATTTTTATGGCGCCTGCTGCAACAGAGCGTTTCCATGAAAAACATACAACACAAATTGCAAAAGTAAGTAAGCCAGCAGCACCTGCCAATCAAGTAATTAAACCCGAATTGCAAGAATCTTATTTTGGTGTAATAGAACCACAGAATATAACGGTAGAAACCATTGCTCAGATTAACGAGAATCAAATCATTACCAATTATTATGCAAGTATTGCAAACAGATCTAATTCAGATGGTATTGAATTAACCTTGGCCGAAACTGCTGCTGAGAGAAAACAACGAATGGCTATTGCTTCAAAAACAGCCCTCAATAAAAAAGCAATTTACGCTCAAATAAGCGTTAACAAATTAGCCCCATTGAACTTAAAAACTATTCCGGTTAATCAAGAAAAAGAAGAAGCAGCCTTAGTTGAAAAACCCAATCTACTTAAGACCATTCCAAGTAATACCCCTTCTATTTCTATCGAAGACGATTATTTAAAAAATATTGTTTCCAATAAAAGTATATTGCCTTGGAAAAAATTGTCTAAAGTAGCTTTTCAATTTTATGTAACACCTTCTAAGAGTTATAGAACATTGTCTGATGCCGAAGTAAAACAAATTATTCAACCTAGTACTTCACCCAATGCAGTTTCTCAGAATATTCCTTTAGGGCTCGATTATTCTGCCAGTGTGAATGATATTGTAAGACATAGCCCTGCAACAGGATTAGAATTGGGCATTGCAGCATTATACCAAATCACAAAACGTCTTAAATTTAAAACAGGGGTTCAATTAAATGTTAGACAATACCATATTGAAACTTTTAAAACAGCTACTAGCAACCCTAGTACCGTTTCATTAATCAACAATAACGGTATACAAACCATCAGCTTGCTTGCGCCTTATAATAATAATGCTGGTTATAAATCGGAACAATTAGACAATCGTACTTATCAGCTTTCAATTCCCGTAGGCTTTCAATGGGAAGTATTAAAAGGGTATAGAATGGGATTAAATGTAGAAGCATCCGTTCAACCTACCTATTCTTTAACCAATACCACTTATTTACTATCAACCGACTTTAAGAACTATGCCGATGGAAATGGCTTTATGCGTAAATGGAATATCAACACAGCGGCAGGTATCAACCTCTCTTATAAAAGTGGTGCCAATCTTTGGCAAATTGGTCCACAAATACGCTACCAGCAACTGCCATCTTATACCAATCAATATCCCATCAAAGAACATTTAATAGATTATGGCATTAGATTGGGTATTACGCGTCAATGGAAATAGCCCAATTTTAGATAGTTTTGCATGATGCATTTATATCGTTCATTCGGTGTACTTTTTTTTACCATTTTATTAATGGCTTGTGGAAATTCATCACAAAAAAAAACTACTACCCAGCAGCCAATTGCCGATACGTCTAAATTTTATCCAATAGATCAATTTATTCGGGAACAAATACAGTATGTAGATCTTAGAAATTTTATTATCACAAAAAGTAATTCAATTTCTAATCAGGTAAATAAGAACAGTTTAAATATTATTGATACTAGCCAAGCTAACCATACCAATCAACTAGTTATTTCAAAAGAAGCATTCATAAAAGAAGCTGCTGCATTTTTAACAGAAGCCATTACTTTCAGTAAACAAAAATATCTATACAAAGAAACCGTATTCCAAGACCTTAGTACAGCAAGTTATACCATCAATTATACTGCTATAAATACAGCAACCCCTATTCAACGAGTAGATATTTTATTGAGTGAGGAAACCAATATACTAAAGCGATTGTTTATAAGAAAAAATATTCTTTTAAAAGATACCATCATTACCCAGCAATACAGTTGGATAACCAATACAGGTTTTCAAATAAATAGTTCGGCAGAAGCCCCTAATTATAATAAAACTACGGCTACATTGGTAAACTTTAGCAAAGAAGCAAATTAGCATGACCCAAGAAGCATTTCAGCAGATAGCACATACCATTCCAATAGAACCTGGCATTTATAAATACTTTAATAAACAGGGTACGCTCATTTATGTAGGTAAGGCAAAGAGTTTGCGCAAAAGGGTAAGTTCTTATTTTACTAAAACATTTACCGGTTATAAAACTCATGAATTGGTTCAGCGGATTGATCATATAGAATTTACCATTGTAGATTCTGAACAAGATGCTTTTTTACTAGAGAACGCACTGATAAAAGAATACCAACCAAAGTACAATATCAATTTAAAAGACGATAAAACCTATCCGTATATTGTAATAAAAAAAGAACCCTTCCCGAGAATTTTTTTAACCAGAAAAAGATGGAATGACGGATCGGAATACCTTGGCCCATTTACCTCTGCAGGAAGAGTAAGGGAATTACTTAGCTTTATTAAACAATATATTCCTCTAAGAAGTTGCAAGCTAAACTTATCTCAACAAAATATTCAGCAAGGCAAATTTAAAGTTTGTTTAGAATACCATTTAGGTAATTGTAAAGGACCTTGTGAAGCTTTACAAAATGAAACAGAATATCAAGAAGGAATACAATTGGTAAGAAATGTTTTAAAAGGAAATGTAGGTGCCGTAATTCATCATTATACGGTAGCCATGCAGGAATATGCAGCTCAATTAAATTTTGAGCAAGCAGAGCAAATGAGAAAAAAAATAGATCATTTAGAAAACTACCAAGCCAAATCGGTAATTGTAAGTAAACACCTCACTAACCTAGATGTATTTTCTATTGTAAAAGACAATGACAAAGCCTACGTGAATTATTTAATGGTTCAAAATGGAACTATTGTACAAACACATACAGTGCCCATTGAAACCAAACTAGACGAAACAGAAGAAGAAGTTTTAGCATTTGTTATTGGAAATTTAAGAACTTCATTTAATAGTATGGCGAATGAAATTATTGTTCCTTTCCCTATTGATTTCCCCAATGAACAAATAGTTATTACGGTTCCTAAAGCAGGAGATAAAAGAAAATTACTAGAGCTCTCCATTAAAAATGTAGCCTATTTTAAAGCCGAGCTTACTAAGAAAAAAATATTGCACTTAGAAGGTAAAACAGATATGGAACAGAAAAAAGTGCTATACGAATTACAGCGTTACTTGCAATTATCCGAAGTTCCCTTGCATATTGAATGTTTTGATAACTCTAATTTTCAAGGAGCATATCCTGTTTCGGCCATGGTATGTTTTAAAAATGGCATCCCTTCTAAAAATGATTACAGAAAATTTAATGTAAAAACAGTAGAGGGCATTAATGATTTTGCTACCATGAAAGAAGTAGTTTATAGGAGGTATAAACGATTGTTAGCAGAGGAATCATCTTTGCCTAATTTAATTATCATTGATGGAGGCAAGGGGCAATTAAGTGCAGCTTTAGAGAGTATGAAAGCGTTGGATTTATTAGGTAGTATTACCTTGGTTGGATTAGCCAAAAATGAAGAAGAATTATTTTTTGCAGGTGATCAGGAATCTATTAAGCTACCTTGGGATAGTGACTCTTTAAAATTGGTGCGAAGAATAAGAGATGAAGTACACCGATTTGGAATTAGCTTTCACAGAAACCAGCGTTCAAAAGGCGCGTTTAAAAATGAGTTAGAGCAGATCCCCGGAATTGGAGATCAAACCATTGCACAATTACTTAAAAAATTTAGGTCTGTAAAAAATATTAAACTACAAACCGAAAAGGCTTTGGCTAATGAAGTTGGTGCATCTCGTGCTGCTATTCTAATCAATTATTTTATACAGCAATCGAAGGCATAAAAAAAGGGCCAGGATAAAAATCCAGCCCCGTTTTTTAAAATCCAATATCCTATGAAAAACCAAAGTAAAGTTAAGGGTTAGCCATCATTAGCCACCAAATTTTTTTAATAAAAATTCAATTAAAGCAGTAAAAAATAAAAAAAGGGGGCTATTGCCCCCTTCCTATACTATTTTATCAACTAATTAGTAAGCCCAAAGGTCTTGCTCGTAGCTAAATATTTTCTGCTTTATATTTTCACCTTCTAATAAGCGGAATAAAGGATCTTTAATCATGGCATTCAAGCTTTTATCACTCGGATTGCTGATAGTGCTCTTAATGATATAGCTAGAGAAATACCTACTTTCAAATAGTTCCTCCCAAGTCATCCTAGAAGCAAAATTCTTAGGATTGTACACTTCAAATTTGGTAAGTGTTTGGCGAAGTTCAGGGTAGTTTACCCAAAATAATACCCTAGGCAAAGACTTTCCTGCAACAACTTGCTTGGCAATAGGTGCAATTCCAATAATGCGAGTAAATAGTCTACTTGCTTCTTTATCAAAAACAACCTGTTCTTTTATGCGAAAAGTATAAACCGAATCGGGGCTAAATCTAGGTTTTTTGGTAATTACCCTTTCTACTATACCTGTTACAGGATCTGGAACATCCACTGTATCATAAGCACCACCTGTTAAAGCCATCACCTGATTAACAGTAAGCGGTATAGTAAAGCGATCATTATCTGCAGAAAAAGCTACAACACTATCATTTTTAATGGCACTTAAGATAATAGAAAAGAAACGTTGATCTCCATTATCATCTTTACCCGGATACATAAATGATTGATTTATTTTTTCTCTTCCGTCAATTTCTCTCCAAACAAAATGACTAAACAACGCATCGTCATCTCGTAAATCTTCATATTCTAAAGGCTTACGGTTTCTATCCTTGCTTCTATCTATTGCGTAATTATTTCTTAGGGAAATTTCTGGTTTCACATCAAAACCACCTTGTATAGTAGTATCATACGTAATGGTAACTGCTCCTGTAGGATTGGCCATTGCGCCTGTAGAAACTGCTGGGGCAGTATTATTTCCTGGTCTATATTTAGACGTTCCTGTAACTGGAGTGGTTGATTTAGGAATGGAGGTATCTGCCGTATTTTGAGATGCCGCATTTGCATTTAAATATCGGGAACTTCCTTTTTTTGCAGTGGATGTTTTGGCATTTTGCTTAGGCGCCGGTTGTGTGGTAGCAGGCTTGGTTGCAGCAGGCTTTGCCGCATTCGTTTTGTAACGAGACTGTGCATTTAATTGCATTACAACAATAGCTGCAATACCCAATACCCATACTTTTAACATCTGCTTTTTCATACGCACAATTATTGAAGTGTAAATGAAATATTTTGATCAAGCAACCTTGTTCCACCAGGACCGGTTACTTTAATTTCATCAATTACCACGGTAGATCCTGCCTGACATTTACGCAATAATGCTTGAGCTTCCCCATTAAAATAAGCACCACTCACTTCGGCTAAACCAAAACCACTTTCCTCAAAACCCTTGCCAGTACAAATTAAAGTGAATGAAACCACATCGTATTTTACTCCTTCAAATACAAAGTCTTTTAGTTCAGCAGCCACACCCTTTTGTACCCTAAACACGTTGGCACCAATTGGGCCACCGGCTTTACCACCCACTGTTGCCAATGGATTGGGAACTCTTTTAACAGGAATAATTATTTTTTGCGAATTTTTTCCATCAGACGCCGATACCGTTGCAGAACCCAAGGCAGTACAATTTACTTCATATTGGCCTGCTCCCGTTTTTCTAAAACTTACTCCGTTACCTTCAATACTTACATTTACTTTCTCATCTCCACCCCCACCAGTAACACTTAATGGATTAGATAAGCCCTGATAAAATACCCTGGTTTTATCGGTAGATACTACCAAGCCAGAAGGTACTCCTACTGTATATTTAATTTCTTTTGTTACCGATGCAGTGGTCCCATCTGGCTTAACAAAAGAAATCGTTACCTTTTTAGAACCGCTACCAGATGGTTTAAACTTGTATTCAAAAGAACCATCAGGAGTTGGTGTTGCAGATGCACCATCCACAGATACAGAAGGTTTTGATGCACTGTTAAATGCACCCACACCGGCATTGATAATAATTTCTTCGCCCGGCATTACATAGCTAGCATTGGCATTGGCAATTGCCTGAAACTGATCGTAGATCAATTCAACTTCACCAATTTCTTTATGACAGTATTCAACAACCTGCGCTTCACTATTTTTAATATCATTCTGAAACTTACTAAGAATGGTAATACCCGCAACAGTTGGTGTCATGTGAAAAAAAGTATATGCCCAGGCTAATTTTGCTTTATCATCCTTTGCTTCTGGAATATCTAATGGCAATGTTGTACCAACTTCTTTTGCAATATCTGGGTCAATCGCTAATAATTGTTCCTTAAAAGATTTCAATTTATCATAGAGTTCTTTTCCCTTTGCTTTTCCTTCAGGAGGATTAGAAAGAAACATACGTGTTGCCGCATCTAAATCATCTTCCTTATATACTTCTTTACCATTTTCATCTTTCGATAATTTGGCTTCCTTCTTCAATTCTAACTTTAACGCTTCAATATAATTATAAGCATCATCTGCCAACGATTTTGCTTTCTCTGCTTTTGGATACCATAGTTCCGCTTTTTCCTTGGTAACAGGGTCGGCTAATTTTTTCTGGAATGATTTAAACACCCCAATATTTTTTTGTTCAACTATTCCACTGGCAGTCATCAAACTTTTATCTACTGTTTTAAAAGCATTTAAAATTTCCGATGATACATTCAATGCCAACAGTGCTGTTAACACTAGGTACATCATGTTGATCATCTTCTGCCGCGGTTCCTTAGGTAGTGACATACTATCTTACGTTTATCAGTATTATTTTACAAATTGTTTTGGTTGCAAGTGGCAATTATCTGCCATTCATGGCAGTAAGCATATTACCGTAAACTGAATTTAGCTTAGAAAGGTTATTAGCCAATAAAGCTATTTGTTCTTTCGCTTTTGCTGCATCTTGTTCTCCACCACCCAATAAAGCAGTAGTGTGAGACAATTTGCCATAAAACTGATTCAATGCTTTTAAATGATTATTGCTTTCTTGTAACTCTAATTCGTAAATAGTATTTAAAGAAGACAAATTCTTTGTAAAACTTTGCATTTGTGCATGAAACTGTTTGGTAGTTTCATTAGCATCTCCAAAACTTTTTAAAGAAAGTACTGCACCATTTGCAGCAGTAGCTATTCCACCTAAAGCTGCACTGGCTTCTTTAGTTCTTGCTGAAAAATCACCAGTAGATTTTACCACATCTCCTATTTCGCCCATTTTATCTACTGTTACACCCAACTTTTGAAAACCAGCACTTAGCTTGGCTAAATTAGCAGGAGTAATATCTGCTTCTAACATCATTTTATCTAAACTATTCAATGCAGTATTTCCAGCAGCTTGTGCTGCTTTACCTTGCAAATGAACTTCATGATCATCAATGGCAGGATATATTAAGTACAAAATACCATACCCTATAAAGATTAAGGCCTCTGTACCCAACCCAATCTTCAACATCATATCTGCAATTTCTGTATGCAGAATTTTTTGTAATGCACCAAAGATTACCACCGCTGCAGCGATGGATACACCAACATCAAACCATTTAGAAACTTTAGGAGGAATTGCAGCAGCCATTTTTTGTTTTTTAAAGTGTAATTAAAATAATAAATGTTTATAGAAAGTTTATTTTCTCATTTTTGGAGCCAAATCTATCACACAACGAAAACCTATATATGATTTAGCCGTATCTTGATATTCATAACTACGTGTACTTACTTGTAACATATAAGCAATATCTTTCCAGCTACCACCACGAACTACTTTTCTCTTTTCACGAGGACGATCATTTTCTTTTGCATCATACCTTATATCGGGGCTCATGTCTGACATAAAATTATAAGCACCTTCATAAAAATACGAACCTGTCCATTCTGCAACATTCCCAGACATATTATATAAACCGTAATCATTAGGCCAATAGGCATCTGCACGAACCGTATAAAAACCCCCATCTTCGGCATAATTACCTCTACCCGGTTTAAAATTAGCCAATAAACAGCCTTTTTTATTTCTGGTATAATAACTACCCCAAGGATACATGGCATTGGTTCTACCGCCACGAGCAGCATATTCCCACTCAGCTTCACTAGGTAAACGATAATCTCCTTCTACTGCAAATTTCTTTTTCTGTAAAAAAGTATTTTGAATATGAGATCTCCAATGACAAAAAGCCATGGCTTGCTTCCAGCTTACCCCAACCACTGGATAATTTCCAAATGCTGGGTGCGCAAAATAGCGCTTAGTCATGGGTTCATTATAAGAATAAGAGAAATCCCTCATCCAAACCAAGGTATCTGGATACACTTTTTGATTGTATTTAACAATGAAATTTTTTAGGGGGAGACCTGCATTTTCTCTTTTAGCGGCTTCTTTTAAATCGGGATATTCAACGCGGTAAACTAATTTTTCAGGATCAATATCTGGCTTACCATATAAACGATTGTCTGGTGCTAAGTTTAATTCGTTTAATTTTTCAACGGTATTTTTATCCCATTTAATAGTGGCTACTTTTTTCCAATCTACCGCCATGGTATCGTCTGTTTTATTAATACCCTGCCCAAATAAAATTTTAAAGGCCAATGAATCACGAGTCCAATGTACAAATTGACGATAATCATTATTGGTTATTTCGGTGGCATCCATCCAAAAACCAGGCATGGATACCTGACGATTTCTGGTGGTATAATTATAGCTAATGTCTTCGTCACTAGGCCCCATGTGAAATGTACCTGGCTGAACATATACCATATTCAACGGAGCATTCATGCTTTGTTTTGCAGAAGGTGCAACACCATGCAATTGTCCGTCGTCTGGCAACCCTTTTGATTTTTTGCTTTTAAAGCAAGAAACCAACACAACACACAAAACAGTGGCAGTTATTAGCGAGAGATGCATTTTCATGTACAATAATCATTTTGACAGTGGCAAATATATGTTTTCCAAAGGCTGTTACACTCTTAACGAGTGTTAGTTTCATTTTTTTTAACAGTAATAAGTAGAAGTAACGTCAAATACGATTAAATTATTATTTAGTAGAATATGAAATACAATATAAACGCTGTAAGAAGCAAATTACTAATAAACTTGTTACATATTTGCTAAAACCGCTTCTACCGAAGTAAAGGCAGGCTTACAGGCGTAATTCTCACATAAATAAAACAATACCGAATCTGTATGATACATTTTCCCTTGTAATAACGGAAATTCTGGGAAATTAGTTTCAGCAGCTTGAATTATTTTATTTGGCAAATATGACTTGTTTATGGGATACAGATATTGGCTTGCTTGTTGCCCAGTAATTACAATTTCCTTAATGCCCATTACTTGTTTTTGAAGGGCAGTTGCCCAAACAGCAAATGAACTAGGATGTTTTACAATAGCGTTTTCCAATGAAGCCATTAATTGGTTGGCTTGTTTAGCCCAGTTGGGTAAATCAAAAACAATACTTAAGTATTGCATATTCTGTACCATAACGGCATTTCCACTGGGAACGGCTCCATCATACACTTCTTTTTTGCGCAGTATTACATCGGTTACAAACTGGGGTGTATAATAAAAGAAACCAGTTTCTTCTTCGGTAAAATAATCCATCACCCACTGGGTTAATTCCTTGGCCTTTATCAGGTAGTTTGCCTCACCTGTAATTTCCTGTAAATGAATATAGGCTTGTATTAAATAAGCATAGTCATCTAAAAAAGCAGTTATTTTAGCTACCCCATTTTTAAAAGTATGATACCATTTTCCAGTATGCATATCTTTTACATTATTTTCCAGGAATTCAATATTACTAATGGCCATTTGTTTATATTCATCATTCCCCAACGCATTAAAGGCTTTACATAGAGCAGTAATCATTAAAGCATTCCAGCCCAACAAAATTTTATCATCCAACAATGGTCGTACTCTATTAGCTCTATATTGTAGTAACTTTTGTTTACAAGATTCTAGTAATTCAAATGCATCTTCCTTTATAAAATGCTTGGTATATAAAATATTGGTTGCAGGATTTTCTTGTTTCCCTTCATGCCAATTTCCTTCTTCTGCTATTTGGTAATGTGCACAAAAGAAAGCAGCATCTGATGCTAATACTTTTTCTATTTCTGCCTTAGTAAAAGTGTAAAATTTACCCTCCACCCCTTCACTATCTGCATCCAATGCACTAAAAAAACCATGTTGTTCATGCGTTAGTTCTCTTTGAATAAATTGAATGGTTTGTGCTATTGTATATTTATACTCCTCTTGCCCAGTAAGCTGATAAGCTTCTGCCATGGCCATTATTAACAGCGCATTATCGTATAACATTTTCTCAAAATGAGGAACCAACCATTGGGCATCGGTACTATATCTTGCAAAACCACCACCTAATTGATCGTAAATTCCACCCTGAATCATTTTCTGTAAGCTTAATAAAGCTTGTGCAAGTGCGGCTTCATTTTTGGTAAAAAAATAATGTCTTAACAAATAAATAATACTAAAGCTTTGAGGAAATTTTGGGGCAGATCCAAAACCTCCATCTACCGTATCTGCTTGTGCTAAAATATTAGTAGCAATGGTTTCTAAAGTATCTGTACTAAAAAACATTTCTTGTGCAGCAGTAGATGGTTGTGTTATGCCAAATGCATTGCTCTTTACTAAATGACCAGTTAAATTTTCAGCTTGTTCAACAATGGCAAGATTATTTTCTTCATAGCCCTTACTTACTCCCGTTAATATTTCTGTCCAACTTGGTCTATTGTGAACGCGTTGAGGAGGAAAATAAGTACCTCCATAAAATGGTTTTAAATTAGGCGTTAAAAAAACATGTAGCGGCCATCCCCCACTGCCCGTCATTGCCTGCACTGCATCCATATAAATATGATCTAAATCGGGTCGCTCCTCCCTATCAATTTTTATATTAACAAAATGCGCATTCATCAATGCAGCGGTAGCTTCATTTTCAAAACTTTCCCGTTCCATCACATGACACCAATGACAAGCAGCATACCCAATGCTTATCAAAATGGGTTTATTGGTTTGCTTCGCTAGGTTTATAGCTTCTTCACCCCAAGGAAACCAATTAACAGGATTGTTTGCATGTTGCAATAAATAGAGGCTGGTTTCTTTAGCTAATTGATTGGGCTTATGTAAATGCATGATGAATTTTATTAAAAGTAAAACCCCTCTAGGGAGGGGTTTGTTTATTAAATATAGTGTAAAAAAGATTTATTTTTTTTCTGCCCTATCTAAGGTTTTACCAGCCGCTTTTGAAGCAGTTTTAGTGGGTTTTTTTAAAGGAGATTTCACCAGCGATTTAACAATGGTTTTCTTGGCAGGTATTTTATTGCTTAAAAAATGATCTAAAGCTGCTACCATGCTAGGCCGTTGTGGAGAAGGTACTTTAATTTCTAAAGTGAACCCAGCTTCTTCTACTGCTTTAGAAGTATTGCTTCCAAAAGCACCCATCACCGTTCCATTTTGAGCAAAATTAGGATAATTATCTAATAAGCTTTTTACCCCACTAGGCGTAAAGAAACAAATGATATGGTATTCAAATAAATCTAATGCAGCCTTAATATTATTACTAATGGTGCGATACATGAATCCCAATTGAAACTCACAGTTATTGTTTTTTAGCCAACTTACAATATCATTATCCTGTTGATTTTCACTACAAACGTATAGGAACTTCTCCGATCCACGATGCTTGTTAATTACATCAAATAAACTTTTATTGGTACCATCTGCACCATAAAAAACCTTTCTTTTTCTGTATAAGATAAATTTTTGTAGATAGAGTGCAACAGCCTCGGTAATGCAGAAATAACGGGTATCTTGTGCAATACTAATTTTCATCTCCTCACTCATACGAAAAAAATGATCAATGGCATTTCTGCTTGTAAAAATAATGGCCGAAAATTGCATGATATCAATTCTCTGCTTCCTAAATTCACGTGCAGGTATACCTTCTAACACAATAAATGGATGAAAAACTAATTCCACATCATGCTTTCTCTCCAAATCAAAATAGGGTGACTTATCACTTTCTGGTCTGGGTTGAGAAATCAGAATTTTCTTACTCAATTTGGAACTTGCTGATTGTTTAGACCCTTGTTTGATCATACTGCTATTCTAAATATTTTGCAAATGTAAAAAATCAGCCGATATTATTTACCAATAGCTTATAAATCAATAGCAATGGTAATATCTCTATAGCACAAAGGTAGAGGAAAAAATGAAACGCATTGATTTTCAAATCGTTTCGCAAAGATCCAAAGGATACTAGGTATCTATATAAAATAAGCAACCCTACTATCCCTATAGCTGCCGTAATGGCAATTGCAGCCAAATTAGGTGTTCCAAAAGCTAGCAGTGCAGTAAATGGCAACAAGAGTACACCCATGATACGATTCACCATAGAAACTAAAAATATATACCCATTTGCGGCTTCTCTATTATTAAAAACCCATCCTGAAAATGAAATAAATAAAAATTTACCTGTATAAATGATCAGTAAAACAATTGTTACATAAGCATATAGGTTCCAAAAAAATAAACCAGACCAGCCATTATGTAAAATGAGCAAAGTAATAAACAAACCTGCCGAGAGTACAAAAAGAAAATTGATTAACAAAGAAGCCAGTTTGTTTTGTAATAGTTGATCTCTGGTTTGTTTTTGCCTCAGGGAGGTTTGAAAAAATAAGACAAACAAATTTTTAAAATACTTAGAAAAACTTACTTTAATAAATGCCAAAAGTGCAACAATTCCTAAAAGAAGATAAAAAAGATCATCCTTTGAATTTTCTTTTTTATAATCAATAATCCTCATTTTGGGTTGAGCTTTGATAGGTAAGTATGGATGAAACAAATATTTTGCGTAAGTGCTAGTGTCTATAAGCGGTTTTGCTGGTATTTGAACAACTTTACGAATGGAATCTACCAGAATACTGTCTTGCTGAGCCTGCAGTTTAGTTAACTGCATAAAAATAATTAGGAGAAAAACGGTATAACGCACATACTTCATTACCCCAAAATTATTGAATGCCATTGATTAATTGCTAAACATCCTGTAACAATGCTAATTTTATTGCGTATTTATTTTTATGGCCGGTATTTATATTCATATTCCTTTTTGTAAAAAAGCCTGCAATTACTGCAATTTTCATTTTTCGGTAAACAAGCAAGCCATGCCCAAAATGGTGGATGCCATTGTTGCAGAAGTACAATTACAAAAGCAATACCTGCACGAATCTGTGGAAACCATTTATTTTGGTGGAGGTACTCCATCACTACTTTCGGCCAGTGAATTAAATAGCCTATTAGCCGCCATTCGGCAAAATATTGAACTAGAAAAAGAATTAGAAATTACGCTAGAAGCCAACCCCGATGATATTGATCGCAGTCATTTGCAAACCTGGCAATTAGCCGGAATTAACCGGTTAAGCATTGGCGTTCAATCTTTTTATGAAGAAGACCTGCAATGGATGGGAAGAGCCCATACGGCCAAACAAGCCATTGAAAGTATACAAATGGCTCAGAGTGCAGGATTTAATAATCTTTCTATAGACCTCATTTATGGTGGGCCAACACTCACTAATATCCATTGGAAAAAAAACATAGAAACAGCTATACAATTAAACATACCCCATTTGTCTTGTTATGCACTTACGGTTGAACCTAAAACAGCATTGGCAAAAAAAATTAAGGAACAGGTAGTGCCCAATATAGATCCCGAAAAGCAGGCCCAACATTTTACTATGTTAACTGAGCTTACCAAAGGGGCAGGTTATGAACACTATGAAATTTCTAATTTTGCATTACCCTCAAAAAGAAGCAAGCACAATACCCATTACTGGCAGGGCAAACATTACTTAGGATTAGGCCCAGCCGCACATTCATTTAATGGAAAAAGCAGGCAATGGAATATGGCCAATAATAGCTTGTATATAGCTGCCTTAACCCAGCAACAAATTCCATTTGAAATTGAATATTTAACACCACAACAAAAAATAAACGAATACATTATGACAGCGCTAAGAACCCAAGAGGGAATAGATTTAGCACAATTAAAAAATATAGGATCTACTGCAGTAGTGGAAAGAATTGTAAAAGAAGCCAACCGGTTTATACAGCAAGAAACCATGATTGTACACCAAAACCATTTAATGATTACAGATAAAGGGAAGTTTTTTTCAGATGGTATAGCAGCGGATTTATTTCAGCTTTAATGAACATGTTCAACAGTAGTATCAATTGTTTGAAGCATTCCCATAATGATAGGATAAAATGCATGTTTCATAGGATATTTGCCTTGTAATTTTTCTGTAATACTGGCTAATATCATCAATAGATTTTCTTTGGTGATACTTTCTGTGTGAATATTGTTTGGTTTGTGAATTTCAAAATCATCTTTTAATAAATCTACAATAGATACTTCTAAAATTCTGCTTAACTCCATTAAATGATTAACGGTTAATTGTGTATACCCATTCTCAATTTTACTATACGCATTTTGAGAAATATTCATTTGTTTGGCAACAAACTCTTGGGTATAATTTCTCAATTCCCTATTTTTTTTAATCACTCCACCTGGCATAGCAACAATTTTAATTTGGTTTAAAAAAATGATTCATTTACCCTAAATAAGAAATCCTTCTATCTTTTTAAACGCCTCAAGGGTATCTTCATTTTCCCATAAGATGGCATACAAGGTAGTTGCAATAGGCATTTGAGCCTTCACTATTTCGGTATTCGTTATATAAATACACTTACTGGCATTATACCCTTCAGCAACCATATTCAATTCTAGCTTAGCCGCTTTTACCGAATAACCCTTTCCCAACATATTCCCAAATGTGCGGTTTCGGCT
>JAVHPL010000097.1:0-3224 GCA_036170555.1 Sediminibacterium sp.
CCGCATTTAGATTTACTGCCTTTGTGGTTTGTCCTTTCACTGGCGGTATGACTGGTAATTATACAGTTGTTCAGGATGATTGGGCAGATTGGGTCGGTGGTGATGTAGTAGCTGTAACCGATGGTCCTGCTGCCAACCAAATTAATTTAGGAGCAGTTTGGCCTAATCCAGCTTATGGAGATTTGCTAAGCCCATTAACCATTCAAATTGATCCATTAACAGGTGCTGCTAAATTAGCTAACACCAGTAATTTTGCAGATTATGGGGTTATTGTAGCACCTTATCTTCCTAGTAGTGGTTCATTGGGATACGTATTCTCTTGTACAGGGTATATTGGATTAAAAATTGGTATTAAATCTGCTACAACCGATTACGGTGTTTACACCCTGATCTTGCAAAAAATGTAGATTCATCATTTGATATTCTGTAAGATTATTAAATAAGTTAAAATAAAATTAGTCTCGGTTATTTGTAGCCGAGACTAATTTTTTATACATCTTACAGCATACCCATCTTGCTTACCAAAATTGCCTCTGTATAATCCTGCATCATCATACCGTATAGATCTATACCAGGCACTATAGGTATAGTTTTCAGTAGAAGTCCAGAACGCAGTAAAATAATCAATACCATTAAAAATGCCATTTTTATATCGGTAACCAGCAGGCATGGCAGCAAAATGGGTGGCATTTGTTCCGTTCCCATTTTCTTTCCATCCACTGGTATTTTTTAATTGCCCACCTGTTTTTTCTAACCCTCCCAATGTATTAGATAATTCAGTCCATTCTTTATCACTTGCTACATGCCAACCTGTTGGTGCAATACCTCTTGCATCATGTACTGCATACCAATTGTATAATTTTCCATATTTTTTTTCATTGGCCGAATCGTTATTGTAATAACACCAAGCAGGTTGTTTTTTTTCTCCAGCCATTTCCCATTGTTCTGCCGAAACTATATGGGGTATGGGGTCTCCATTGTTAAAACGGCTTACCGATAAGTTATTGGTTGCCCATATTTGTTTGCCAATAGTAACTTCTGATATTAAGGCTGTATCGGTGTTTATTTCATTTGTAGATGATACCTCTCTAACACATCTTACATAATAGCCATCCCGTTGATCGGAATAATTTCTAATGATAGAAGCTCCTGTAGATTTAATAAAATAGTACCAAGCCCCAGTGGATTCATAATTATTGTTGGTCCACCATGCAGCAAAATCACCTAAACCTTTAAACTCTCCATTGTTGTATCGGTATCCTCCTGCTAATGCGTTAAATTGAATACTATCTAATCCTACTCCATTATTATTCCAACCTGTTTTACTTTTTAAAATAGTACCTGCTTGTTCTTGGCCACCAATGGCATACACTAACTCCTGCCATTCTACCAAGGTTGGAATATACCATCCCTTTGGAGCTATTCCTCTTGCGTCATGAACGGCATACCAGTTATATATAATGCCATATTGCTTTCCTAAAACACTATCTTGATTGTAATATGTCCAAGCTGGTTGATGAAGGTCTCCCGCTTTTTCCCATTCCTCCTTGCTAAGTGCAGCAGGAATAGGATCCCCATTATTAAATTGGGTAACTGCTAAATTTTCCGCTGCCCATTCGTGCTGGCCAATAATGATATTGGCTTTTTTATTGGGTTGTTTTCCATTATTTTGTTGGGTATTGCAACACCATAATACCAAGGGAAGCAAAAAGCAGTATAAAAAAATTTGTTTCATCATTCACTAATTTATCAGTTGCAAAGGTATCAGATTGAATGATTTTTCAATTGAATACTTACTTTTGATTATCTAAAACTTTACAACTAACTACCATGATAAAAAGCCTACTGAATTATATCAATAGATGGTTATTGGTTGCTTGTTTTATTGGGCTGCTTTATGCATGTTCCACTAAACCATCTAAAAAATTAAAAGAAGAACATCTTGTTGCCGATTCAAATAAGGCCGGCCTCATTTTACCGCCTGGCTTTGGAGTAATTCGTGTGGTAGAAAATTTAGGGGCAAGCAGGCATTTGGCCGTTACAGAACAAGGGATAATTTATACCAAAATAATGGGTGTTGTTGCAGAAGGGAAAGGCATTATACAAATTAAGGATACTACCGGAGACGGGATTTCGGATATGATTAGTGGGTTTGGTAATTATGGTGGAACAGGAATGGCCATAAAAAATGGATATTTATATGCTAGTTCAGATGAAGCGGTTTATAGATATCGGTTAAATGATGATGGAGAGATAGAACAAAAAGATAATCCAGAAACCGTTGTTACGGGCTTAAAAAAAGGGAATCAACATGCATCTAAATCTATAGCTTTAGATAATGAAGGTAATATTTACGTTACCGTTGGAGCTTATTCTAATTCTTGTCAAGAAGAAGATAGAACCCCAGGTTCTAAAGGAATAATGCCCTGCCCTATATTAGATTCTGCTGGTGGTATATGGCAGTTTAAAGCCAATACATTAAACCAAACTTATGCAAATGGAATTCGATATGCAACAGGCATTAGAAATGTAGTTGGTTTAGATTGGAACGAGCAAACAAAAAAACTTTATATCATGATGCATGGTAGAGATGATTTGTTTAGATTATTTCCCAATTATTATACCTTAGAAATGAATGCAGAACTACCTGCCGAAACCATGTATAGCATTAATAAGGGAGATGATATTGGATGGCCTTATACCTATTATGATCCCTTTCTTAAAAAGAAAATAATTTCTCCTGAATATGGGGGAGATGGTAAAAAAGAAGGTGGAAAAAATGCCATTGATCCTATCATGGCTTTCCCAGCACATTTAGCACCCAATGGTTTGTTATTTTATACGGGCGATCAATTTCCAGCCAGATATAAAAATGGTGCTTTTATTGCGTTTCATGGTTCTTGGAACAGGGCACCCCTTCCTCAAATTGGGTATTATATTGTTTTTGTTCCTTTTGAAAATGGACATCCAACGGGCAAATGGGAGGTATTTGCCGATGGGTTTGCAGGTATGAAGGAAATAGTAGGGTTTAATGGGGTATTGCATCGTCCTTGTGGATTAGCACAAGGGCCTGATGGATCTCTATTTGTTGCGGATGATCATAGAGGCACTATTTATAGAATATTTTATCAAAGAAAATAACTCTTTTTATAAAAATTATTTTTTAAATAAAGTATTTGCAATCATTACAATTTTATTTCCTCTTCATGTTCATTAAAAAAGCG
>JAVHPL010000098.1:0-14740 GCA_036170555.1 Sediminibacterium sp.
AATACCATTATTGATTCCAGCAGGTCCCGAAACCACTCTATTAATCGTGATACTTTTAGTTGAAGTAACCCCACAACTATTTACAAATGAAATATTGATAGAACCATTGTTAATTGCTGTTACTAATCCATTGGAATTGATGGAAGCAATACTTGAATTTGAACTAGACCAACTACCGGAATTATTCGCAGTAAGTTGGGCCGTTTCTCCTACATTCATTAAACTTACACCCGTTATAGTAGTTGATGGTGGAGTAAAAATTGGATTGGTTCCAGTAACTATACCAGCTACCCAATTGGAGATAGTTCCATTTAATGCAAAACCATTTAAAGTACCATTAATATTATTGCCGCTTGCATCAACTGCATTGGTAACTCCAGCATTATTGATCCCAATACTACCTGCATTCAATTTGTAATATGCAGATAATAAATTTGAAGGACTTCTTAATTCTCCAGATTGGTTGGCTTGTAATTCATCTGAACACAGCGCTCTTCTCCAGATCCTTACTTCATCTAAAGCAATTTTAGAAAAAAGGTTGGGAACGCCGGATACTAATCTATAAGCTCCCATTAACATGTCTCTTCCAATATTATTCACTGCAACAATTGGAATAGTGATAGTCCCTTCTGCAATACCGTTAACGTATAAAGTTAAACTAGTTCCATTTTTTACTGCAGCTAAATGGTACCAGTTACCTAATACCAAATTCGTTGTACCAGTTACTTGATAAATAGTATTTCCAGACTCAATTAAAAATGATGCTTTATTATCATTACCATTCGAAGTATTGTTTAAAAGCCATTCGTTGGTACCCGGAGAACTTCCAGTATTCCATTTCCCTACAACACCACTATTTTCAAACCCAATTGTATTGGCATATTTAATAGTCCAAGCTTCTACTGTAAAATCTTGGCTTCCAAAATCTAAATTTGCGTTATCAGTAACTCTTACATAATCATTAATGCCATCAAAATGCAAACCAGTTGCAGGAACGGCTGCACTTGTAGTTACCATTCCCGTTTCGCTATACGCCCCAGTACCAACAATTAAAGGAGTCGGATTGTCAGCTCTTACTCTATAGTAATATGTAGTTGAAGGGTTTAATCCTGAAATAGATTTGTTTAAAGTTCCGACTGTTATTGAGAAAGGAGAACCATTGATAGGCAAAGAGAAACTACTATTAGTAGAAACATCCAACATAAAAGTATTTACTAAACCCAATTGAGGTGCTAGCCAGTTTGCAGTAAACCCATCCGCAACAATTGCTGTTGCAGGCTGTACTTTTGGAATAACCATTGCATAACTTTCAACCCAATTTGATGTAGTACCAGATAAGGCAAACCCAGCTTGAAGTGAACCATGATTGCGATTACCACTTTTATCTACCAATGAAGTAATATTTAAATTTGATCCTCCAGGAATACCCTGATCAAAATCATAATAAGCTACCAAATTAGCTTGAGGCAAATTTAAATTATTGGCAAAATAAGAAGCTATTTCTACTCCCGATTTGGGCGTATTCCAAATTCGGATCTCATCCATTCTTCCTATAAAGGGTTCCTGATAGATCGCAGATCTTCCTATTGCTAAATTTTCTGTTCCTGAAATAGAAATTGAACTAGGTGTTATAGTTCTATCCAATTCTCCATTCAAATAGAAACTATAGGTATTAGCCAACTTATTCCAGACAGCAGCTATATGAGTCCATCTGTTCAAAGGGATAGGCTTAGCGCTGCTAGCTTGAGTCATTGTACTACTGCCCATCCCATTTGGCCATGATTCAGCTGCAAACTTATCGTTCAAAATATAGAAGTTATAGTCACCAGTTTTTCTAATTATAGATTTTACTCCAGAAAGATTAGACAGATACACCCAAGCTTCCATTGTAAAACCACTCACCCCTAAATTGTTGACATTGGCTTTTTGATTGATTGTTACTGCATTATTACCATTAAAGCTTAACGAATTACCTGGAGCAACTAAAGAGTTGTAGGTGAAAGCAGCACCCGAAGTAATAGTAACGCCGTTAGATACAATTACTATATTACCGGTTGCCCCTTCTGCAACAACAGCTTCAAGTGTAGAAGAATTCAAAAGATTATATGAAACTGCTTGTATTCCTCCAATAGTTACTGAAGTAATATTTGAAAAATTTGATCCAGATACTGTGATTTTATTTCCCTTTATTGCTGAAGAAGGAGAAAAACTAGTAATTGCAGGTCCAAAATAAAATTGATTTTGGTTTGACTCTAGTGCAGCTCTATTTGTTGTACCAAGTTCAGTTGAAAACACAATGATTTCAGGAACAATACCAGCAAAATAACCAGAGTTCGGATTATCTTGTCCAATGTAACCACTGCTTACATTGGTACTAAAAGCAGCACCCATTGTACCGGTAGTTATGGTCCCATTTCTAGACTGAGTTACAGTTTGACCAGTCCATGATGCATTCAAAACATAATCAGTATTTGCAGTAACAGGCCCTAATGATAAATTAAATGGACCCCATGTTGTGTATAATCCAAATTTACCCGAAGCAATACTATTTTGAGGACCAAATCCTGGTCCGTATGGAGATGCACTTGAACTCCAAGACAACAATGCTTCAAATTGCTGCTGTAGTTGAGCAGTTTTTAAAACAGTTGAAATTGCACCAGTATTATTAATAACTGATGCTGGCATAGGTATGTTCATTACACTACTTGTACCATTAAAATTAAGCGCAGGCTTGTTATTCAAAACACTGAACACACCTGCATTTACAATCATCGGTTGTTTAGTAGTATTGGGTTGGGAAGCATGCCTATTATTACCACTTTGGTCGTACCATGTTTGCACAAAACAAGAACTAGTTCCAAAAAATGATTGGAAAGTATTTGTAGTACCATCAATAGTACTACTTGAACTAACCATTCCATTGGCATCAAACGACACATTGGCTAAAGCATTATCACTGGATCTTCTAACTTGGACGGCATAACCAGTATAGTTATTGCTTAATTTCCTTAATGAATAAGCTAAGGAACTTGTAACTGGCAATCCTGCTCTATCCAAAACATTTTGTGAAAAAGCATCAATTGAACCATTCAGTAATAAAAACAGCGACAAGAACAATGCCCTGTATTGTTGAATAAATTGTCTCATAAAGCGGTATTAGTGCCGAAAAATTAGCACTTATCCCATCCGCAGATTTGCAAAGTAGACGAGTTAGCTTAAAAAGTAGACGAGTCTATGCCTGGAGTAGACGAAGAATTACAATTACCCATGCCGCTCCCCATTAATGGTATCAAACACATGCAGTACTTGAGGGAACAAGGCATCAATGTATTCAGTTGCTCCAGATAAAGAACCAGGCAATGTAAGTACCAATGTATTGTTGATAAAGCCCGCAACACTTCTAGATAACATGGCATAAGGCATTCTATCTTGGCCATAGCGTCGCGCAGTTTCCATCACCCCAGGTAAGGTTCTATCTAATAAAGGCTCAATGGTATCGGGTGTAATATCTCTAGGAGAAACTCCTGTGCCTCCCACAAACAATAGCAATTGAATATTGCTTTGTATTTGCGCTGCTACTGAAGCAGTAATAGATGCTGCTTCATCAGGGATTATACTATAATAAGGTGTTTCAATATTAAACTTTTTTAATAATTCAATTACTGCTACACCTGCTTTATCTATTGCTTTTTGCTGAGATACGGTATCTGAACAAACTATAACAGCCGCTTTTATTTGATGATGTATATTTACTTTGTAAGAACTCTTTCCCCCTTTTTTTTCTAACAATTGAATAGTCCTGATCTCTATTTTTTTGTCAATGGGTTTTAGCATATCATATATAGTAAGTGCTGCAACAGACGCACCATGCATGGCTTCTACTTCTACCCCAGTTTTATATACGGTATGCACTTCCACTTCTATCTGAATACTCAGGCCATCAATAGTAAAACGCACATTGGCAAATTCAACAGGAAGGGGATGGCAATCGGGAATGATCTCACTGGTTTTTTTTACCGCAAATAATGCAGCCACTTTTGCAAAAGAAAAAATATCGCCCTTGGGTACTAGTTTATTGTTGATTGCATCAATAGTTGCTTGGGATGAAACCAATACAGTTGCCGCGGCAATGGCTTTTCTTAGTGTGTTTTGTTTATTTGTAATATTTACCATGGTATTATTGATTTACTTTCCAAGTAGTATTGGTATTCGTATAAATTTCCTTCCCCCAAATGGGCAAGTCTTTTTTAATTAGCTCAACCAATTCTGCACAAGCATCAATGGCATTTTTACGGTGCTTTGAAGAAACAAATACAAATAAACAAATTTCACCAACAGCAACTGTGCCCAAACTATGGTATACATGCATGCAAGACAATTCGTATTTGGCAAATAAGCCTTCTCTTATTTCCTCCATTTTTGATAAGGCCATTTCTTCATAGGCAGTATATTCAATGGCTTGTACCAATCCATTTTCATGTTGATCGGAACGAACCTGACCCAAAAATATGCTATGTGCACCTATAGCTGTTTTAGTGGAATGTTTTTGAAGATCATCAGCTACTTTTTGTGCAGGAATAGCTCCTTGTAAAAAAAATGGATGTTTTTTTTTCTCTTTCATATAGATCTTGTTTTAAAATAAGCAGTAAGTCCACCTTTGAGACTAAATACTTTTCCTTTTCTACTTACTTTTAGCTGCTTGGCTGCATATACACTTCGTATTCCTTGATGGCAAATAAAGCAAATAGTTTTATTAGGCAAGGTATGTACGTTAGATGCTAATTCAGACATAGGAATTTGTATTTGTGCAAAATTAATGGGTGGATATTCATGCCGTTCTCTTACATCTACAATATAAAAATTAGGATCTATTTGCATTTGTATAAATTGATCTACACTAATTTCTTCTATATCATCCTCTGTAATTTCATCCTCTGTAATTTTTTCATCCATATCTTCAATAATATCTTTAGTGTATGCTTTGGTTTTTGTGTTGCAATCATAAGCATAATCCGTTCGCTCAAAAAAACCAGTATCAATGATACAGGCATTGGCAGGCTTTTGAATATTCATTTCATACGATGTTGCCTGAAGCAAATGATACGTAAACAACTTACTATACAAAGTTTTTCCTAAACCTGTAATCATTTTAATAGCTTCTGCAGCTTGCATAGTACCAATAATCCCTGGCAATACCCCTAGTACTCCAGCTTCTTCACAACTGGCAATTTCATTCGGCAATGGAGATATAGGGAATAGATCTCTGTAATTAATTGCTGGTGATGCTGATTGATTGTTGTTCGATTGCTGCAAATAATTAAACACACTCAATTGCCCTTCATAGCGAGAAACAGCTCCATAAATCCAAGGTTTATTCAACAACATACAAGCATCATTCATTAAATACTTTGCATTAAAATTATCGGTGCCGTCAATTATTAAATCGTATTGTTCTATAATCTGCAACGCATTCTCTTTACACAAGGCAACAGGATATGTTTTTATTTGAATAGTAGCATTTTGTTTTAACATGGCAGCAGCAGCTACTTCTACTTTTAGTTTTCCAATATCTGCTTCATTATACAATAGCTGCCTATTTAAATTACTCCAACTTACTGTATCTGCATCCATAATACCAATATGCCCAACACCTGCTGCTACCAGGTATTGTAAAATAGGACACCCCAACCCTCCCATACCAATAATACATACCTTGGCAGCTAATAATTTAGCTTGCGCAACATTACCAAAATTGGGTAATATCATTTGTCTGATATATCGCTGTTGTTGGCTCATATTATCCTCCAGAAAAAGGCGGCATCAATGCCACAATATCTCCCTTTTTTAGTATGGTATTTTCTTGAATCATTTGTTTATTAACAGCAATAATAAACTTAGCCATTTTTAAACCAGGGTAAGATTGCATTATTACCTGTTTTAATTGATTGGTATCTTCAACCAAATCCATTATAAGCTCTGATAGTCTTGTATGATCGGTTAATGATCCAAAAAACAATACTTGAATTTTCATTGATGTTATTTTACAAAAAATAATTTTCCAGCAGCAAGAAATAAAACAACCGCTAAAATATATTTCATGTTCTTCGATTTAAATTTTACAGATCCTAAATAAGCACCTAAACTACCTCCAGCCAAAACAAACCCAATAACGGCTACACCTTGTGAATCTATGGTTATACCTGTTTTTATTTGTCCTATTAATCCAGATGCTGAATTTAAAAAAATAAATACCGAACTTAATGCTGCCGTTTGTTTTTGATTACACCATCCCATCAATAATAAAATAGGTGAAAGCAAAATACCTCCTCCCATTCCAATCATTCCCGATAATAATCCTATTACCGCGCCTATTAAACTTAACCAATACCATTTGGGGGCAGGCTGTATAGCTTGTTCAGCGCTATTCCAAAGAAGGCGCAGCACCGAAATCAATAATACTACAGCTAATATTTTTTTATATACAATTTCTGATATAGGCATTACACTTCCAATAAATGCACAGGGAATAGATGCCAAAACAAGCGGCCATAGCATTGCTTGTTTAAAATGCTTGGCTCGATAAAAAGAAATAAATGCAATTAGTGAAACCATCAAATTCAAGATCAATGCAGTTGGCTTCATTACCAACGCACTAAAACCAAATAAAGCCATCACAGCCAAATACCCACTTGCACCACCATGCCCTACTGATGCATATAAAAATGCAACAATAAAAAAACAAGTGCCAATGAATAGTATTTCCTGCATATGATATTAAATATAATAAATGGGTACATTTTGCAATGCATCAAACTGATACTTATCTTCTGCTAATTCTATCCAACAATTAGCTGTTGCAAAAGAACTTAATTGATACGATGCCTGATTGGGTAAAACCGTTACAATTCCATTTTCTACTACGCCTTTTAAAAAAAAGCATAATGCCGATTTTTTTTCATAGGCAGCACTCAATTTTGCTACAGCAGGTTTGATTCTGTTCAATCCACTTAACTGCAAAATAGCTGGCAACACATACTGTGTGTAACAACTTAAAACAGAAACAGGGTTGCCCGGTAATCCAAAAATTAATTTATTTTCTTTTTTCCCAAAAAGCAAGGGCTTACCTGGCTTTTGTTTTACTCCATGAAATAGTTTTTCAACACCTGAATTTAAACAAGCATTGGCAACAAAATCATAATCACCCACACTTACTCCCCCTGTAATCAATACCATATCTGCAAGGTCTAAAGCCGATTGAACACATGCGGTAGTTTCGGCTAAATTATCTTTGGTATACAATACATGAACTTGCTCTACACCAGCTTGTTTTAATGCTGCAGATAAACCAGCAGCATTGGCTTCAAAAACTTCCCCATCTTGCAGTTGATTGCCGGGCATCACCAATTCATTACCCGTTATAACAATTGCTACAATCGGCTTTCTGTAAACCATCACCATGGTTTCTCCTATACTGGCTAAAAATGCAATATGTGCACTATGCAAAATAGTTCCGGCTTCTAATGCAACAGTTCCTTTTTGAATATCCGAACCTGGCTTACGAATATTTAACCCAGCCGCAATCGCAGGATCTAGTTTTTTTTGTGCGTCAATTTCTATCTTAGTTGCACTTGTATTCACCCATTCTTTTTGTATAACCACATCTGCATTTTCTGGCACAGGGCCACCCGTAAAAACTTTTACTGCATACCCTTCATTTAACATTATTTTTTTTGAAGTGCCTGCGGGCAATTCATCTTGAATGGGCAGTTTATGATTGCAATAAGCCAATTGCAAAGCATATCCATCCATGGATGATTGCACAAAATTAGGTATTGACCATTTGCATATCACCGATTGGGCCAAGCAATACCCCAAGGCTTTATCCAACGGCAATGCAACTTCATTTAATAGCAGAGAATGCTTTAGTACTATTTGTTTTGCTTCATTTACCGAAATCATAATACATATTTAACCACCAATAGAAATCATACTTCTATTGTGTAATTCACTGGCATTGATCTGTTCAAAATTATTAGAAAATTGGCCGCCCAATTCTTTGTGTTTAGATTGTAAAGATGCTTCTATTAATTGTAATACATTTTCTCCATTGCGTAATGCTTGCAATAAATCGGTTTCTTCCTGAGAGAACAAACAATTTTTTATTTTTCCATCAGCAGTTAAGCGAATTCTGTTACAAGTGCTGCAAAAAGGGGCACTCATGGTGCTGATTACGGCAAAGCTTCCCTTGTGATTAGGAATAGTATAATTTTTACTGGTATCATGTGGTGCATTTTCGGCAACCATGATAGAATATTTAGCTCCAATTATGGCCAAGATCTCTTGCCAGGTTACCAACTTATCACTTTTCCATTGATTACCATCAAAGGGCATGAATTCTATAAAGCGAATATGAATAGCTTCTGTTTTGGTCCACTCTATAAAATCATTAATCTCTGTTTCATTCAATCCTTTAACAACTACTACATTTATTTTAACACGATAATTTTGTTGCAGTAACCGTTGTATATTTTCTTTAACGATGTCATATTGATTGCGCTTCGTAATCAAGTTAAATTTATCAGCTTGCAAAGTATCTAAACTGATATTCACCGAACGAATACCAGCTGCTTCAAAATCGGGTAAAAAATGATGCACCCTGGTTGCATTAGTAGTAATGGTTAATTCCACACCCAATGTACCTAGCATACGCATAATTTCTCCAGCATCTTTACGCACCAAGGGTTCCCCTCCAGTAAGCCTTATTTTATTTACTCCATTGGCAGCAAATATTTTTGCTAGGGCCAATATTTCATCAGCCTGCATCAATTGCTGATTGGGCATAAAACTGTATGATTCATCGGGCATACAATAAAAGCAACGTAGGTTACAATTATCTGTTAACGATATGCGTAAATAGGTATGTATTCTATTATGCTGATCTATCAACATGGTTACTTTTTAATATGCTACATAGTTGTTCATAATCTGCTAGTGTATCAATATCTAATTCACCTAGCTTAAATGGAATAGTTGCAACTTCATGTAGATTTGCTTGCAATATAGCACCTGCACCTCTATCTCCCGATAAATTCATTAATTGTGTAAAATAGGCTTTATTAAATAATACTGGAGTTCCTTTTATACCATTGTATTCGGCAGCAACAATAGGTTTGTTTGTTAGCTGATACTGTTCAATTAACTGTTCAATAATATTAGCACTTAAAAAAGGTTGATCACTTACGGTTATTAAAACAGCATCTATATTAGGTAAATCTATTAGTAGTTTATGTAGCCCAACTTGAATAGAGCTGCTCATTCCCAATGCCCAATTGCTATTCAATACCAATTTTACATTTGACTTGTACAATGCTGTAGCAATTTCTTGATGATAAAACCCCGTAACTATATAGATGGGCTCAACATCAGCTCCTTCAATAGCAGATACAATATGCTCAAGAATATTGGTTTGGTTTAAGGGCAATAACATTTTTGCCTTCCCCATTCTAGAGGCAGCCCCTGCAGCCAATATAATTGCAGCTATATTCATGATGCTGTATGTATGGGTTCAACTTTAAATTTTAAATGCAGAGGCTCTTTTTGATGCAATACCGACATTATTTCGGAACAAATAGACAGGGCAATTTCTTCAGCAGTTTCTGCACCAAGGTTCAAGCCGGTTGGCCCATAAATATATTGCAATTGTTCATTGGAAAAATGTATTCCTGATTCTTGCAATTCTTGTATCATTCTATTTCTTTTAGCCTTTGGCCCAAGCAATCCAATATAAGGCACAGAGAAATTTTTTAGCAACCCCAAAAAATCCTGGTCATAATTATAATTATGGGTCATCAACACTATAGCCGTTCTATTATCAATAAATAACTGAGGCAATATTTCTTTTGGCTTACCCACTACTATTTTTTCGGCATTTTTAAACCGGCTTTGGGTTGCATGTGTATGTCTTCCATCTACCAAGGTTGTATTCCATCCTAATAAATAAGCCATTTGCACCAAAGGCATTGCATCATTACCTGCGCCAACTATTACAAGAGCAATAGAAGGTAAACAATATTCAATAAAAAATTGTTGCTGATTTACTTCAACCTGAATTATGCAATGTGAAGAACTGGCAGCATCCTTTGTTTTCTGCATTTCTAATTGAATAGCCACCGCAAAAGGTAAAACAGTTGTCGTATTTAAATGATCTAAATCAATGGTACCCAAATGTGCTTGATGATTAATAGAATATCCTGTTACTAGTATACCCGTTTTTCTATCCTGCACTAATTTTTTTAATACATTTATGGGGTTGCTTTTTAATGAATCAATGGGCTCAAACAAAATTTGTACAATGCCATTGCATCCCAATTGTATACCTAATTTTGCATCATCCTCATCGGTGGTATCATACACTACTAATTTCTTTTTATCCTGTTTTATCGCAAGCAAAGCTTTGCGTAAGGCATCCCCCTCTAAACAGCCTCCGCTAATTGCACCGGTAAGTTGTCCATCTTCTGTTACCAGCATCCTTGCTCCGGGTCTTCTATAAGAAGATCCATCAACATGCACAACTGTGGCTAGGGCCGTGTTTTTATTATTTTTTACTGCCGTATCGTATGCTTCAATAATGTCGCGAATTTCTTTCATGCAATAGCTCCTTATAATCGTAGCTTTTTTACTTGCGCAGGCGTAAATAATATTGGGTTTTTGTTTCCCCAAGCATTGGTAAAATAATTTAGTATATCAGCAATCTCTTCATCTTGCAAATAATCTTGAGCAGGCATAATGGCATTATACAAAACACCATTTACTTTTATTTCACCAGATTGTCCTTTTAAAATATTTTCAATTAACATTTTAGCAGGCTTTTTTAAAAAGTCAGATTTTGCCAACGGAGGATATACACCCTCCATACCTTTTCCATCCTCCATATGACAATTCATACAGTATGTTACGTACAATGCTTTACCCCTAACCATAGTTTGAGGTACAGGCTTAGTTTGTATAAAAGCAGTCCCCATAAAAAGTACCCCCAATACACTTACAATTAAATATATTTTACCCATTAATCAACGCATTATTTTTAAACAATTTTATTCAAATCAAATGGAAGCCTTCTGATTCTTTTTCCTGTTGCTGCAAAGATGGCATTGCACAGAGCAGGTGCAAAAGGCGGTAAGCCAGGTTCTCCCACTCCCTTAATTTTAGTTCCTCCATTGGCTAAAATATGTACTTCTACTTTAGGCATTTCATGTATGCGTATCAAGGGATTATTGTGAAAATTAGATTGAAGGGTTTCTCCATTTTCAAAACGAATACCCCCTTTTGTGGCAGCGGTTAACGCCATCACAGCAGCACCTTCTACCTGAGCCCTTGTATTATCTGGATTTACAACTGTGCCTAAATCAATTACAGCATATACTTTTTCAATTTTCACCCCAGTACCTTTTTTAGATACTTCAATTACATAACCACCAAGGCCTGCAAAAAATTCATATTGAGCAACACCCCTTCCCCATCCTGCTGGCAATGGTTTACTCCAATTAGATACTTCCTTTAATTTATTCAATACATTTTTAGTGTCCGAATTTTTAGTGAGCATGCTCAACCTAAATTCCAATGGATCTTTTTTTGCAGCAACCGCCATTTCATCTATAAAACATTCATGAGAAAAAGCCAGTGTGGTACTTGTTACAGCTCTCCATGCAGCTAATGGCAAGTGAACATAATCGTGCACATACAAATTTTTCATATGCTCAATTTCATATTTCTGTTCACTAATTCCTTCGGTCATGGTTCCGTTGGTTTTAGTTTTATCATAATTTTTATCCATATCCAAGGTAGGTGCAATTACCTTGTGTTGAAATGCAATGGCTTTTCCATTGGCATCTAATGCACCTTTTAATGCGGAATAAGTGAGTGGCCTAAATGGTCCTTGCTTGGTATCATCTTCTCTACTCCAAATTAATTTTACTGGCTTATTTATTTTTTTAGATAATTGAACGGCTTCATGCACATAATCGGGATACAATCTTCTACCAAAACCACCTCCATTAAAAAACATATTTACTTTAACCTGCTCAGGAGTAATACTATGCGCTTTGGCAATATCACTGATTACTCTTCCAGGCACTTGGGTAGAAGTCCAAATTTCTACATTGTTTCCCTCCTTCCAACTAGCTAAACAGTTCATGGGTTCAATGGGAGAATGAGATACCATGGGTGTTTCATAGAACGCTTCTATTTTTGTAGGCGCTTCTGCAAATGCCTTATCAAAATTTCCTTGTTGATGATCAATAGCGCCTTCTTCTTTTGCAGCTGCTCTTAAACGTTGCTCATAGTCTTTGGAATTGAAATTTTCAAAGCCTAGATTATCCCATTTAATTATCAACGCTTTTCTTCCTTGTACTGCAGCCCAATAATTTTCTGCAATAACAGCCACACCTTCTGTTTTATACACTCCATGAATTCTCTCGCAGGTTTCTACTGTAATAACTCCCTTTACTTTTTTAGCAGCTGTAGCATCAAAGCTTACCAACTTACTTCCCAACACGGCACAACGTTCTACTGAAGCATATACCATTCCTGGCACAGTAGCATCAATTCCAAATTTTGCAGTACCATTTACTTTTGATGGTATGTCTGGGCGTTGAACGGATTTACCTAAAATTTTAAAATCTTTAGCATCTTTTAATTTAGGCGATTTGGGAACCTCTATTTTAGCAGCCGCTTCGGCTAATTCGCCATAACTTAATTTTTTTCCAGTAGGCTTATGAAATATTTGAGCATCTTCCGCATAACATTCTTCAACAGGCACATTCCATTGTTGGCTTGCTGCTTTCATCAACATTTCTTTTGCAGATGCACCCACTTTTCTAAGGTTCATATAGCTGGTTCTTACCGAAGCACTTCCACCTGCAGATTGTCCTGGACCATATTTCTTTTCACCTGTAGTTTGTTTAATAATAACTTTATTAAGGGAAACTTCTAACTCTTCAGCAATTAATGCTGGGATAGATTGAAATGTTCCTTGTCCTATTTCGGGTTTCGTATTAAAGAGGATAATTTGACCACTTTTTTCAATTACTACTAAAGGTGATAATTCAAACGATTCTAATGCACCAGTTAAATTTTCTACAGATTCAATTCCATTGGCTTTGGCCGATAAACCCATTACCAAACCCGCCCCAGTAATGCCCGTTAGGCGAATAAAATTTCGGCGATTGATATTGTTATTATTTGTGTTCATTGGTTAATTTTTTTGTGGATTTATTTAATCATTTCGGCAGCACGGTGAATGGCGCTTCTGATACGCTGATAGGTTCCACACCTGCATAAATTTCCTTGCATGGCAGCATCAATATCTGCATCAGTAGGATTTGCTTTGGAATTGAGTAAAGCAGTAGCGCTCATAATTTGACCCGATTGGCAATAACCACACTGTGGTACCTGTAATTCAACCCAAGCTTTTTGAACAGCTTCTGCAACACGTTCATTTAATCCTTCAATTGTGGTAATTTTTTTACCTACAGCAGCAGATACAGGAAAACTGCAAGATCTAACAGGCTTCCCATTAATATGCACCGTGCAAGCTCCACATTGAGCAATTCCACAACCAAATTTAGTACCAGTTAACCCAACCAAATCTCTAATTGCCCAAAGCAATGGCATATTAGCACTGGCATCTATTTCATAAGTTTTGTTATTGATGTTTAACGTAATCATATAAAAAATTTAACCTCCCTCCACGGGATGAATGAGCCAACAAGTTCAGTATAAATTATTAAATTTAAGCATTTTTTAATATTATTTTTTACTACAAAATAAAATTTTCATGCAATTGAGGAATCTCAATATGAGTGAATTTTTTCTTTTGCAGTTTAGCAGCAAAATCTTGCTGAACATCGTATTCCCCATGTACCAGAAAAAGGGTTTTAACCATTTGAGGATTTTGACAAGCTAAAAATGTACAGAGATCATCATAATCTCCATGCGCACTCATACTTTGCATTGTGCCAATTTCGGCAACCACTTTAAAAAATTCACTAAATATTTTCACTTCCTTTTCCCCGTTCATCAGCCTACCACCCAATGAACGCGGCTCGCAATATCCTACCATTAATATGGTATTTTTGCTATCGCTAATATTGTTCATAATATGGTGTTTTACTCTGCCGGCATCGGCCATACCACTAGCAGAAATAATTACACAGGGGGCAGCTAATTCATTTAAACGTTTACTTTCATCTACCGTTTTAATAAAATGAAGTCCATTAAAATCAAATGGATCTTCATCCTTTTCCATCACTTTTTGAATTCGCTTATTAAAATAAGATGGATAATTTTTTAACACGGCTGTAGCTTCCATACTCAAAGGGCTATCAACGTAAAAAGGTACATTGGGCAATCTGTTTTCTAATTCTAATTGATTAAGTGCATATAATAATTCTTGGGTTCTACCTACACTAAAGGCAGGGATGATGAGTTTTCCTTTTTTCTCTATACAGGTATGCTTAATCCAATGTTCTAATGCCTCCACAGTTCCAAAAACCTCATTGTGTAATTTATTACCGTAGGTACTTTCTATAATAATATAATCGGCCTGATCAAATGAAGCAGGCGATTGAAGAATGGCATCATTGTATCTGCCCACATCTCCACTAAAACTAATACGGGTTATTTTACCATTTTCTTTAATGCGCAAATGAACTGCAGCACTTCCAATAATATGACCTGCATC
>JAVHPL010000099.1:0-2987 GCA_036170555.1 Sediminibacterium sp.
TTGTTATTTTTCTCAAATAAGATATGAATGATTTCCATGACTCAACTTTTAATGGAATAGTTATTGCTATTTCTTTAAATAGTTGTTCCAAAAGAATGCCAATCAGTTTTTCTTACTTAACATATTGAAAATCAATAAAATTTACCCATTACTTTGTATGAGTATTTCCCAAATTTGGAAAATTATATATGTATGGGAATTACAGCTTGGTGGGATAATCCTTTTTTAATTGGCTGATGACTAAATCTAAATAGTCTCTTATGAACTTTACTTGTATAGGTAAATTAGTTGTACCTATTTCCTGTTTTGCGTTAGTTTCAACTTCTCTAATTTTTTTCTTAAGTGCAAAAATTCCCATCCCATCAATAGCAGATTTCATTTTATGTGCTGTTTTTCCAACAAGTGGCCAATCTCTTTTTTGGGTATGCTGAATTAATTGTTCTATATCATCAGGTATAGTTTTTAAAAAAAGTTGAACCATTTTATATATAAATTCTACTTTACCGTTGCCCATTTCGCTCAGTAGTTTCTCATCATACAGTTTAGCGTCTACTCCTGTGTTATTTTGTATTAAGTCAGTATTTCTTTCTATGGTTTTGGTAGATATTTCTTGCACATAGGCATTTCCACTTAATGCAACCATAATTGTATTAAGCAAAGCATTTTCTTTAAACGGTTTACTAATATATCCATTCATGCCCGCCTCAATAAAATGAGCTTCATCTCCTTTTAATGCGTTGGCTGTTAATGCGATAATTGGAATACCCGCTTTTTTGGGGTCTTTGTTTTTTCTGATAATTTTAGTTGCATCTAAACCATCCATCACAGGCATAGATATATCCATTAAAATTAAATCGAAATTGTCTTCTTCTAATTTTTTAATAGCAAGTGTACCATCCCCCACAGATACTACACTACATCCCTTTTCTTGCAATAAACTTTCTACAATAAATTGATTCAACTCTAAATCTTCAGCAAGTAAAATTCTCTTACCGTTCAATTGACTAAAATCGGTAGTAATTTTTTCTACTTGAAGCATGGATAAAGATCCAAGCTTATAAGGAATACTAAAGTTAAATGTAGAGCCTTGGTTGGGTTCACTTTTTACTTGAATATGACCTCCTTGAAGTTCTACTAAATTTTTGCAGATACTTAAACCTAACCCAGTACCCCCAAATTTTCTTGTTATGGCCGAAGCAGCTTGTATAAATGGACTAAAAATTTCCTCTAATTTTTCTACTGCAATACCTATTCCACTATCTTTTATAGTAATATTGATGATACAAGTTTCTTTCGTTTTTTCAATTGGATGCAAATAAATATTAACTGATCCTTTTTCTGTAAATTTAATTGCATTGCCAATTAGGTTGTTTAACACTTGACTTAATCTATAAGGATCCCCAATAACAACTTCATCTAAATTATTTTCGTTTATAAATTCAAGTGAGATCCCTTTTTCAACAGCTTTATATTGAAATGATTCAACTGTTACTGCAATTTTTTCATTTAGTTGAAAAGGAACTTGTTCTAGTTCTAGCTTTCCTGATGCAATTTTTTCTATATTAAGGATATCATTTACAACAACCAATAGATTGCTAGAAGAATCGTTTATTAATTTAACTAATTTTTGTTGTTGTTGAGTAAGTGGTGTTTTATCTAGCAAATTAGCTAAGCCTAAAATTCCATTCATTGGAGTTCGAATTTCATGGCTCATATTGGCTAAAAAAATTTCTTTTGCTTTAGATGCCTCCTCTGTTAATTTTTTAGCTTCTACTAGTTCTTGCTCTGCTTTAACCCGATCAGTAATATTGGTATTGTAACCAATAACCATACTAATTTCACCAGCGTCATCTAAAATAGGGTAAAGGTTTCTGAGTATGTATTCTGTTTCTCCCAATTCATTTACTCTAGTTTCTTCAATAGACCCGTTTTCTTTTTGTTGAATTACCTGATTAAATAACTCATGATAATTACGTGCATGTTCCCATTTTTCACTTTGAATGGTTTCTTCTTTTTGTTTCCCTATCATCCATTCAATTACCCACTTTCTAAGTTCTAAATCTTTTATGGCTACTGGGTTTAAGAATAACTCTGCATGTTCTGGATTAAATACAGCAATATCTGCAGGCATTTTACTAAGTATACTTTCGTAAAGTACTTTTTGCGTCTCTAATTTTTTTTCTAAAATAGTTTTTTCAGTAGCATTTTGAAAATACCAAATATGGCCTTTATACTCATCTTCTTTAATTATGGGAACATAATCTCTTTCTAAAACAATTCCACTTTTCATTTCCACAACATCGTTGCGTTCTACTACCCTCCAGTTTAAAATTTCATTGGTTCTTTGTGTAAATAAAAAATAATTTTTAAATAGGGGAGGTTTAATTAATGCTGCATGAACTAAATCTATACCAATCAAAGATTCTGGTGTACGATTGATATTAAAAAAATCACAAAAAGCCTGATTTACTGCAATTACTAAACCCGATTCATTTTCAATGAGGATGCCAACTTGCAAGTGATTGGTAATAATACTAGCAATGGCTGTTTTAGAAAAAGTATCTTCTCCTTTTCTAACTAAATGATATTCTTTTTTCAACTGATTCAATTCTCTTTCTCTTTCCTTCAATAGTTTTTCAGTAGAAAAGCGAGTGGCCATTTCCAATTCCAGTTGTGCTTCTAGTAATTTAATTTTATCAGCAGCCATAAATGAGTATCTGAAAGAGATTTATTTATTTACAACTTCACCACTTTGAAGCATTCGGTAAATTGTAGACTTTCCTATATCCAGCTTTTTTGCAACTGCCAACACATCTTGATCGTATTTGCTTAAAAAATGCTGAATAATTTGAATTTCATATTCACGTAAAGTGGTTTCTTTGTTTAATAAACTTCCGAAATTTCCATTGGTTTCTAAGTTGATATTGTCTGCTTCAATTATATCATCATCAGACATAACTGAAGCTAGCTCCATCAGTGATTTTAGC
>JAVHPL010000100.1:0-6433 GCA_036170555.1 Sediminibacterium sp.
TCAGGATATCATGCCAGGTACTTCAGAACTATTAGAAAAAGAAATGGTTAGTGGATATATAGGATTTGACCCTACTTCGGATAGTTTACATATTGGCAGTTTGGTTCCCATTCTATTATTGGTTCATTTACAACGTGCAGGTCATAAGCCCTATGCATTGGTTGGTGGGGCTACTGGAATGGTAGGTGACCCTAGCGGTAAAAGTGAAGAGCGAAATTTATTAAGTGAAGAAGTTTTGCAATTAAACCAAGCTGGAGTGCGTAAGCAACTTGCTAAATTTTTAAACTTCAATGGAGATAAAATGAATAAAGCAGAAATGGTGAACAACTATGACTGGTTTAAAGATTTCAGTTTCTTGAATTTCATAAGAGAAGTGGGCAAGCACATTACAGTGAATTATATGATGAGTAAAGATAGTGTGAAGAAACGTTTAGAAGGTGAAACAGGCATGAGTTTCACCGAGTTTACATATCAACTGGTACAGGGCTACGATTTTTACTGGCTTTACCAAAACAAAAACTGCAAATTACAAATGGGAGGCAGTGATCAATGGGGCAATATTGTAACAGGCACAGAATTAATTAGGAGAAAAGCGGGAGGTGAAGCATTTGCTTTTACTTGCCCACTGATTACTAAAGCAGATGGTGGTAAATTTGGAAAAACAGAAAAAGGTAATATTTGGTTGGATGCAACAAAAACATCCCCTTATCAATTTTATCAGTTTTGGTTAAATGCCAGTGATGAAGATGCCAAAAAATGGATTAAAATATTTACCCTTTTACCAAAAGAAGAAATTGAAAGCCTTATTGCAACCCACGAAACAGCTCCTCATACGAGAACTTTACAGAAAAAATTAGCAGAAGAAATTACTTGCTTTGTTCATAGCAGAGCAGATTATGAATTTGCACTTAAGGCTGCCGAAATTTTATTTGGGAATGCCACTACAGAAGTATTGGCCAGTTTAAGTGAACAACAATTATTGCAAGTAATGGAAGGAGTTCCCACAGTGGCCATGCCAAAAGCCAGTTTTGTTTCAGGATATGATTTAGTAAGTTTTTTAGCTGATACGTCTATTTTACCAAGCAAGAGTGAAGCTAAAAAATTGTTGCAGGCTGGAGGCATTGCCATCAATAAAGAAAAAATAGCAGCCAATAAAACTACCATTCAACTAAGTGACTTATTACAAGACAAATACATATTAATTCAAAAAGGAAAAAAGAATTATTACTTAATTATTACAAATTGATAAATAAAAAAATATGAAACTGAATTTACCCCTGTTTTTAATGATCATGCTGATTACATTTTCTACAAATGCACAGGCACAATATAAACTCACCAAAGACAGCATTTTAACCATCAACGATTTGGAATATGGGTATACCATAACCAATATACAATCTAAAGCAGATTACGAACGATATGAGATTCGTTTTTTTGTTAGAAATGCGGGGTGCTCTAAATATATTTCTAAAAATGCTAACACTTTATTTAACGGTAAAGAGGCGAATAGCGTAGCAGACTTTAGTTGTATCAATGCCACAGGCAAAAGACTAACGAATAAAGGTAAATCGTTAAGTGCATCAGCCTGGTATTTAACAATCAATGAAAGTATGAGTAAGGAATTGGCTGGCAAAACCATTCAGATTGGTTATATATTTAGAAAGGGAGAAAACATTACTGGTACAGAAGTAATCTTAACACCCAAAGGTGAATTGCCCATCGTTCAAGTTAACGCAATTCAATTAAGAGAAATAATGAATTAAATTACTTAACTGTTTTCAATACGTTCCACATTTCATTGGCCACAAATTGATTGCCGATTGCATTGAGATGAACTCGATCGGTGGTAAGTATGCCTTTTTCTTCATTAGCAGGATTGTTTGCAATTAAATAATTAGTAAAAGCCGTTCTTAAATCTACACAAGGCAACTGATTCATTTTGGCATAATAACGCAACCAGTTACTATACATATTTAATTCTCCATCCTGCTCATTAGAGAAGTCTTTTCTTTCACCAATTACCGATGGTGTACACACAATTACTTTTATTCCAGTCTGCTGTAATTTTTTTACGATGGCTTCATAAAATTGCGCAAATTTTACAAAATCGGTACCCGTTCCTGCCAAACGCTTATGCCATATATCATTGATGCCTACATAGATGAATACAATATCAGGATTCTTCTTTATTACATCATTTTCTAACCGTAAGTATAAATCGGTTACCTTATTTCCACCAATACCCGATCCTATTAATTCGTACTGATCTCCTACTCCCTCTTTACCAAGTATTTCCTCTATTAAGTGAATATACCCTCCTGGTTTTGCGCCCATTTCGGTTATGGAATCTCCAAAAAACAATACTTTTCTTTTTTTATTCGTATGAAAAGACATTAAAAACAAAGAGGCAATAAAAATGGCAAAAAGCAATAATTTACTCATATAGGTATTTTTATTCTGCTAAAAATTACATTAATAAATATCGGTCATCACTGGTGTTGTAGATGCTCCCATCAATTCAACAAAAGATCTTTCTTTTACTAAATATCCATTTCCCTTTGCACAAAAATGCACTTTAATATTTTCTATACTCAACGGGTTCCCTTCTGGAATATCTGCCATATTACTATACTTGATATCATGCCCATCTACAATAATAACCAATCCACTTCCAATTGCTTCCATTTGATTCCCATTAGAAATTAACATACCCGTATCTTCTCCTAATCCTATGCCAATACAAGATGGATTTGCCGAAACAGCTTGAGCCAGCCTTGCGAATCTTCCTCTTTTTTCAAAATGCGAATCAAAAATTACATCATCCATAAAGGCCAAACCAGTAGTGAGTTTTACTTCTCCCTTTAAATGTGCTCTAGTAGCATTTCCTTCATAAATCATGGTATTACTCATGGCCATTGCACCAGCAGAAGTACCTGCTACAATAAAGTTTTCTTTTTCAAAACGATCATGGATAATTTTTAAAAAACGTGTTCCTCCAAAGATGGTGGTTAATCTCAATTGATTTCCTCCGCTAAACATTACACAATCACATTGATTGATTCTGTCTAAGTATTCTTGCTTTTGTGCATCTTCTCTATTTCTGATATGTATAAGGCCAACATCGGTGCATCCTATTCTACCAAAAGCATCCAAATAGTTTTCACCAACTTCATACGGAATAGTAGAGGCTGTGGTAACTACTTCTATTTTGGCAGCAGTACCCCCCGACTCCTGAACTATTCTTCTTAAAATACCTAATTCTACAAAATTTAAGTTGAGGTGAAAAATCTCCTCTTTAGCTTGTTCTGCTCCTTTATGCTCTGCGCCTCCAATAGCGATTAATTTTCCTTTTGGAATACTCATGCTTCATTTTTCAGTACCAAACAAAAATAAGCCTTTTGATTTGCCCGTCAATCGATGAAAAATGGATATATTCAACTTCTCAGTTTGCGTGGATTACTTGTGCACATCTGATTTCTTAACTAATAACCCTTATTTACATGAGAATTGAAGAAATAAAAATTTTGAGAGGCCCAAATTACTGGAGCATTAGAAGAAATAAATTGATCCAGATGAAATTAGATTTGGAAGAGATGGAACAAAAACCTACCAATACCATTGATGGATTTCTAGAACGATTAACTGCATTGTTTCCCTCTATGCAAGCACATAGATGCAGTGTTGGCAGTCCCGGGGGATTTTTTCAACGAGTTTCAGAAGGAACTTGGATGGGGCATGTGATTGAACATATTGCATTGGAATTACAAACATTGGCAGGCATGGATACCGGATTTGGCCGTACACGTGGCACTGGAGAACCAGGAAAATATTTTGTTGTAATTAGCTATATAGAAGAAGATGCAGGTGTTTACGCAGTTAAAGCCGCCTTGCGTATTTCAGAAGCATTGGCAAATAATACCCCTTATGATCTTGCAACAGATATACAAAATTTGAGAGAGATCAGAGAAGATACTCGTTTAGGACCTTCTACCGGATGTATTGTTGAAGAAGCGGCAAAAAGAGGTATTCCCCATTTAAGATTAAATAAACAAAGTTTAGTTCAATTAGGATTTGGAGTATATCAAAAAAGAATTAGAGCTACCATTGCTTCTACCACCAGCAATATTGCAGTAGATATTGCTTGCAATAAAGAGGAAACAAAAAATTTATTAGAAGCTGCTGAAATTCCTGTACCAAGGGGTACTGTTGTAAGATCAGTAATAGGATTAGAAGAGGCTGTAACCAAATTTGGTTATCCATTGGTTATAAAACCAATTGATGGAAATCATGGCAAAGGGAATACCACCAATATTACCAATTGGGATCAGGCATTAAAGGCTTTTGAAGCGGCACAGTTGTATGGCAAAACTGTGATTGTAGAAAAATTTATTACTGGTTTCGATTTTAGAATACTGGTTATCAATTATAAATTTATTTGTGCAGCCTTACGAACTCCAGCATCTATCATTGGTGATGGCATTCATACTATTCAATATTTAATTGATGAAACCAATAAAGATCCAAGAAGAGGATATGGTCATGAGAAAGTGTTAACTCAAATTACTGTTGATGGAAGCACCATGAAGATGTTGGAAGATATTGGCTATACATTAGAAACAATTCCTGCAAAGGGCGAATTGGTATTACTAAAAACAACGGCTAATTTATCTACTGGGGGAACATCTACAGATATAACAGATGAAGTACACCCAGCCAATATTGTGATGTGTGAGCGCATTGCCAAAATTATTGGATTGGATATTTGTGGCATTGATATTATGGCGCAGGATTTACATACGCCTGTTAGTGAAAATGGTGGTGCCATATTAGAAGTAAATGCAGCACCTGGTTTTCGTATGCATATTGACCCATCGGAAGGATTGGGTAGAAATGCAGCAGAGCCAGTAATTGATATGTTATTCCCCGACAGAAGCAATGGACGTATTCCTATTATTGCTATTACTGGAACCAATGGTAAAACAACTACCACTCGATTAACTGCACATATTTCTAAAAGTGCAGGAAAAAAAGTTGGCTATACTACCAGTGATGGAGTATATATTCAAAATCAATTGTTGATGAAAGGAGATTGCACTGGACCACTTTCAGCACAATTTGTATTAAAAGATCCCACGGTTGATTTTGCTATTTTAGAAAGTGCCAGAGGAGGAATTTTAAAAAATGGATTGGCTTTTGACCATTGCGATGTTGCTATCGTAACCAATGTAGCCAGTGATCATATTGGATTGGGTGGCATCAATAATGTAGAACAGATGGCACGTGTAAAAGCAGTAGTTCCAGAAACGGTATTTCCACATGGCTATGCCGTACTAAATGCAGATGACGATTTAGTATATGCAATGAAGAAAGATTTAAAATGCAATATTGCCTTGTTTAGCATGGATGAAAACAATCCACGAATTCAGCAACATTGTAGCAAAGGAGGATTGGCTACTGTTTATGAAAATGGATATGTGAGCATTTTAAAAGGCACTTGGAAAATAAGAGTGATGCATGTGAAAGATATTCCAATCACATTCGAAGGAAAAGCCATTCATAATATTGCCAATTGTTTACCAAGTGTGATGGCAACTTATTTATTTAAGTCTATTACTATTGAAGATATAAGAAGTGGCTTACAAACATTTATTGCCAGTAGCAATACAACACCAGGCCGTTTGAATTTTTTCCATTTTAAACATTTTACTTTCTTAGCAGATTTTGCACATAATCCTCATGGCTTAAAATTGCTTTGTGATTTTGTACAAAAACTAGACTACCCTTATAAAGTGGGCGTAATTAGTGGCACTGGAGACAGAAGAGATGAAGACATTCGAGAACTAGGAAGTATCTCTGCCCAATTCTTTGATGAGATTATTATTCGCTGTGATAAAAACCTAAGAGGAAGAACTGCGGAAGAAATCATCAGTTTATTGCAAGAGGGAATTAATTTGGTAAATCCCAACCTACCCCAAATGGTTATTGCCAATGAAAATTTGGCATTAGAATATATTTACGAAAACCCACATCCAGGGGCATTATATACCATTATGTGCGACGTAGTTGCAGGGGCACTAGATAAAATTAAGGAGTTAAAGAATCGGGAGGATGGAATTGTTTAATTTTAAAAAAATGAATAATTATATACTCAAATTAGTTGATTTGTAATAAAAATAAAGCTATAAAGCAGGCTAGGCTTGCTTTTAGTAAAAAATTTGGAGCGTTTGGGCTCGTACCTTATTTTTGCAGCCCATTCTAAAAGAATTGGAACGGATTGCCTGATAGTATAAGGGTAGTACAACTGATTTTGGTTCAGTATGTCTAGGTTCGAATCCTGGTCGGGCAACAAACGCCACTCGCGCAGCGAGTGGCTGTTTTGTTTAAGGAACGTGGCGAATTCATTCGCCAAAGAGACGAAAATAAAACAGCC